>JABFYB010000400.1 GCA_013361475.1 Hamadaea sp. | reverse complement strand
CGGCCTGGCCGGACTCGTGCTGGGCGAGTACCGGCGGCTCGCGTCGTCGCCCGCGGGTGACGACGACGCGCCGCGCCTGACCGAGCGGGAGACCGAGATCCTGCGGTTCGTCGCGAAGGGCTTGTCCTACAAGCAGATCGCGGAGCGGCTGGTCTTGTCCCCCCGCACTGTGCAGAACCACGTGCAGCACACGCTGGGCAAACTCCAGCTCCACAATCGAGTGGAGCTGGTCCGCTACGCGCTCGAGCGCGGCCTCGACGCGGACGGCTAGCGGTCAGGCCAGCGCGACCACCTCGTCGCACGCCTCCGCGGCCTGCGGGTCGTGCGTGGCGAAGACCACGGCCACGCCGCGGCGGCACTCCTCTTGCAGCAGTTCGAGAACCAGCCGGCGGTTGACCGCGTCCAGCTCGCTGGTGACCTCGTCGGCCAGCAGCACCTTGGCGTTGGCGGCCAGGCCGCGGGCGACCGCGGTGCGCTGCTGCTGGCCGCCGGACAGCTCCTCCACCAGCTGGTCGGCCTGCCCGGTCAGGCCCAGCCGCTCCAACGCGGTCGCCGTGCGCGCCTCGGCCTCCTCGCCCGGCACGCCGCCCGCGATCAGCGGCAGCAGCACGTTCTCACTCGCGGTGAGCGTGGCCTCCAGGCCGTTGCCCTGCGGGATCAACGCCACACCACGCTCGATCGCGTCACGCCGCCCGCGCAACGGCTCACCGTCCGCGGTCACCTCGCCGGCCTGCGGCCGGATCAGGCCCGCGAGGGTCCACAGCAGCGTCGTCTTGCCGGCGCCCGAGGGCCCGGTCACCGCGATGATTCTCCCCGGGTACGCCGAAAGCCCGAGGCCGGTGAAGACCGGTCGATCCGGCTCGTACGCGACGGTGACGCCGTCGAGCTTCAAGAACGTCATCGGTCGTCTCCTTCGATCTCGGGCGCCGGGACGAGCAGCGCGCTGCCGTCCGGCTGGTCCACGATGCGCAGATGCGTGCCGGGCGGCATGCGGTCGAGGAGATCCTGCGGCAGGTGGATCGAGCCGTCCCGGCCCACCACCGCGAACTCCTCTCCGCGTACGCCCTGCGCCCCGACGCGGCCGTCGCGGATGGTCACGGTCCGGCCCATCTGCTCGCCGACCGCCGGATCGTGGGTGACCACGACGACGGTCGTGCCCGCGTTGTGCACCGCCCGCAGGGCGTCCACGACTTCGTCGCGGGCGTCCGCGTCGAGCTGGCTCGTCGGCTCGTCGACCAGCAGCAGACCGGGCCGCCGGGCCAGGGCGACGCCGATCGCCAGCCGCTGCCGTTCGCCGGGGCTGAGCTTGGTCGGCTCGACCGCGACCCGCTTGCGATCGGTCAGCCCGACGAGGGCGAGCACCTCGTCCGGCGGCAACAACTCCCGGCCGACCGCCGGGCGCTGGGCGAACCAGACGTTCTGCCGGGCTGTCAGGTAGGGCAGCAGCCCTCGATCGGCGTTCTGCAGGCATACGCCGACCTCGCCGGCGCGCATCCGGGCCAGCTCGGCCTCGGTCGCCTTCGCCAAGTCGACCCCGCCGACGTGGACGCGGCCGGCCGACGGGCGCAGCAGCCCGGCCAGCACGGCGAGCAAAGTGGACTTGCCGGAGCCGGACGGGCCGAGCAGCGCCACCGCCTCCCCCGCCCGGATGTCGAGGTCGACACCGGCCAGGGCGACCACCTCGTACCCCTCCAGCCGGTAGATCGTGACCAGTCCGCGGCAGCTCACACCCACGGCGTTCATCGGGCCTCCCCCCGCAGCAGTTCCGGCCGGGCCTGGCGGATCAGGCGTACCGCCACCGGCAAGGCGATCAGCAGACAGCCCAGGCACGCGATCGCGACGACCGCCAAGGCGCCGGGCGCCGGCTGCCATCGGGCTTCGCCGGTCACCCCGGTGGTGACCAGCGGTATGCCGGGCAGCAGTAGCAGGGCGACGGCCACCCCGGAAAGGAAACCGAGCCCGGCCGGCCAGCCCAGCACGGTGACGAACTCCCGGCGTACGGCCTTGCGCAGGACTTGTTCGGGCACGCCCGCGACGAGGAGCGCGGCGGAGCCGTAACGGCGTTGCTCCGCGCCCACGCGTACGGCGAGCAGCACGATGCCCAGCGCGAGCAGGATCGCCACCAGCGCGCCGATGCCGTACAGGCGCAGCGCCAGGGCCGGGGCGCGGCGGCCCAGCCGATCCTCGTACGCCGACAGCGTCTGGCTCGACCGCACCTGGATACCGTGCGCCGCCAGGCGATCGACCAGATCCCCGGGAGCCGAGTCACCGGCCCACACCTCGAAGACGATCGCAGTGCCGTTGTCGACCGAACCGGTCAGGTCCTGCGCCTGGGCCAGCCCGTAGTCGACGTCGACGAGGATGCCGTGGCCGGACGCGCCGGGCACCACCCGGTCGGTGGCGGTCGTGGTGAAGGTCTGCGGCTGCGTCGCGAACGCCATGAACGGCCAGCTGTCACCGGTGGCGTCGACCGCCGGGATCGGCCCCGCGAGCAGGCCCGGCAGCGCCTTCGGGGCGTGCAGCCGGGCGATCCGGATGTCGCCGTTGCCGTCGGCCTCGATCCGGGCGCTCAGTTCGGCGTCGCCGGTGAGCCCGACCTTCACCCCGGCCGGAAGGACCGGCTGCCAGCCGTCGGCTCCACCGACGGGCACGTCACCCTGGGCCGACGAGATGCGCTTGACCGTCAGCGTTCCGACCACGGTCTCGGCCTGGGCCGGGGGCCGGATCAGCTTCAGGACCGCGAGCTCGCCCTGGGGCACCTCAGCGGCGTACTCGTGGAGACCGGGCTGCAGCCGGCCGAGTTCCACCGTCTGCTGCCGCTGCCCGGTACGCACCTCGACGGCGACGTCCAGCGGCACCTGGCTGAACCCGGTGGCGTCCAGGGTGACCGTCAGCCGTCCACTGACCGGGGACGGCGGCGGCGCGGGCGGCCGCAGCTTCCCGGCGATCGCCTCCAGGTCCACATCGGAGTGACCGAACCAGGTCGCCGTCTTCGCCAGCCGATCACTCTGTACGCCGATGACGTTCACGACGTCGCCGTTGAAGAACTCGGCGCGGCGTACGACGGCCATGGCCGACCCGTCCGGCACCGCCGCCTTGACTCCCTCGATCAACTGCTGCGGCCCGGCGGCGCTGACCCGGTAGACCGCGGGCGCACCGATCGCCCCGTTGGCGGCCTCGGCGCGGGCCTGAGCGGCCACGTCCCAGGCGACGGCGGAGAACCCCATGAGCGAAGCGGCGACGGCGACCACGACGACGATCCGCTGCCGTCCAGGGCGACGCGACAGCGAGGCGCTCGTGAGGACTCCGACCGGATCGGCGCGACGGCGCGTCTGGCGTACGCGGGCCGCCGCGATCAGGCTCAGCAGGCGGCCACCGGCGACGCCGACCACGATGGCGAGCAGCGGAGCGGCGAGCACGGCCAGCCCCGACTCCCGGTCCTGCACCGTCGTCACCAACGCCGCGACGGCCAGGGCGACCGCGGCTCCTTCCAGCGCACCGGCCCGCCACGTCGTCCGCTGCGGAACCCGGCGCAGGAGGTTGATCACCTTCGTCCGGAACACCCGGCGGGAGGCGACCGCCGCCGCCGCGTACGCCGTCAGCAGCGCGATGCCGACCGCGGCGAACGGCGACCAGCTCCAGGGCATCGGCGTGTCCGGGGCGAGCCAGAGCCCCGCCAGCACCGCCAAAACGATGCGGCTGAGCAGCAGCCCGAGCGGCGCCGCGACGGTGATCAGGGTGAGCACCTCGGCCAGGCCGAACGCCGCGACCCGGCCCCGGGCGTACCCGTGGAGGCGGGCGAGCGCGATCTCCGGACCGCGCTCCTCGGTCAACGCCGCGACCAGCACCATGAGCACGACGACGGCGAGCACGAGCAGGGGCACCGCACCCACCGGCACGGACTGCGCGATCGCGTCCTGGTCCTTGCGGATGTCCTGGATGACGGCCGGGATCGCCGAGCGCGACGACATCTGCTGGGCGCTCAGCCCTCTGGTGGCGTCCCGCAGGGCCGTGTCGAGCCGGCCGACGCCCGCGCCGTCCACAGTGCTCAGATCGAACCGGAAGACGACGACCCGCCGCACGATCGCGCCGGCGACCCCCTCCACGTCCTGAGGTGTGCCGGTGAAGACCGCGTCGACCGTCCAGTACCGGGCGCCGAGGTGCGGGTCCGGCACCGGCGAGTACTGCAGCAGCGAGCCCCACACCGAGCTGAGCGCGTCCTTCGGCGTGAACAGCCCGACGACCACCGGCCGGTGGGTCGTCCCCGCGAGCGGAGCGCTACCGCCACCCGCCTTCGGCGTACGCCCGACGTCGGCAGCCGGCCCGAGCGCGATCGGCAACTGATCCCCGACCGAGATCTTGTAGTGCTCGGCGGTACGCGCGCTGACCATCACCTCGCCCGCGGCAGCCGGGCAGCGCCCGGTCAGCGTGACCTGGTCACAGACACCCGGCTGAAAGACGTAGTGCCCGGCCACGACCTCGGCGACGCCCACATTGGTGAACTTCAGATTCGTGTCGGCGTACGCCGTCCGCCCGGCGCGCAACCCGGCGAGGTAGGGCGACTGGCCGAGGACCGTCTCGGCCCGCCCGATCCCCTCCGCCAGCGATATCGGCTTACCCAGCTGCGCGTCGACGCCCGTCGTGGGCAGCTGGACGGTCAGCGTGGGATCGATCGCCGAGCCGGGACCGAGCAGATCACGCACGACCGACTCCTGCGCCGCCCCCACATACGCCGGAACCGCGGCCGCCGCGGTCGTCGCCACCGCGGCCATCAGCAGCACGAGCAGGGATCGGCCCGCTCGATGCCGCATCCCCCGCCAGAGAAGAGTCCACCTCGTCACGGGATGTGGAACGCGCGGGCCACCCGATCGGGTTGTCACTCCATACGATATTCAAGATCAGCTGGCAGAACAGCGACCTCCATCTGGGCTTTCTGGAGGCGGCCGGAGTAGTCCCAGTTCATCGCCTGCCAGCGGGTGAACTGGTCGAGCACCCACATGCCGGACTGCCGGCTGCCGTTGCCCGAGCGACCGTTGCCGCCGAACGGCAGGTGCGCCTCGGCCCCCGAGGTGGAGTTGTTGACGCTGACCATGCCGGCCGAGATCTTCCGGCGGAACGTGAACGCCTTGGTGGGATCGGTCGTGTAGATCGAGCTGGACAGTCCGTAGCCGGGCGCGTTGGCCAGCTCGATCGCCTCGTCCAGCGTCCGGTACGCCGTCACGCCGACGATCGGCCCGAACGTCTCCTGCTGGAACAGCTCGTCCCCCGGGCGTACGCCCGCCACGATCACCGGGTGGTAGAACAGCCCGGTCGCGGGGTCGCCGACGAACCCCGCCCGGGGGCTCTCCGCCGTGATCCGGCCGGTCGGTCCGCTGACCCGGTGATGCGGAGCGATCCATCCCAAGTGCTTCTCGTACGCCGCCGCGAACTTCTCGTCCAGCAGCGGCCCGTAGAGGACGTCCTCGGTCGGATCGCCGATGCGGGCCGCCGCGACCGCCTCGGTGAAGCGCGCCAGGAACTCGTCGTGGACGGACTCGTGCACGATGACCGTGCCGAGGGAGGTGCAGCGCTGCCCGGCGGTGCCGAACCCGGAGAACAGCGCGCCCTCGACCGCCAAGGTCAGATCGGCGTCCTCGGTCACCACCATCGGGTTCTTGCCGCCCAGTTCGAGGCAGGGCGTCTGCAGGTAACGCCCGCACAGCTCACCGATGGCCCGCCCGACCTCGGTCGAACCGGTGAAGCCCACCTTGTCGATCAGGCCGTCCTCCAGGGCCGACCCGAGCCCGGCGAAGGTCTCCGGCCCGTCGGCGTGCACCACCGTCAGTACGCCCTCCGGCAGCCCGCCTCGCACGAACAGCTCGGCCAGGGCGTCGGCGCAGGCGGCCGCGTACAGGGCGGGTTTCCACACGACGGTGTTGCCGCAGAGCAGCGCCGGGACGAGGTACCAGCTCGGCACCGCCACCGGGAAGTTGCCGGCCGTGATGATCATCGCCGCGCCGACCGGCGTACGGAATGTGAACAACTGCTTGTCGGGCATCTCCGAGGGCACCGTCTGCCCGTAGAGCCGACGCCCTTCACCCAGAAAGAATTGGCAGGTGTCGACGATCTCCTGCACCTCGCCCCGTGCCTCCGCGGTCGGCTTGCCGATCTCGCGGGTCACCAGTCGGGCAAGCGCCTCCGCGTTCGCCTCGACGAGCCGCGAGATGTTCGCGATCACCTGACCGCGTACGGGAGCGGGCACGTCGGCCCAGGCCGGCTGGGCGGCCTTCGCCCGGCGGGCGGCCGCCACGATCGCCGCCTCGTCGACCGGCGTCACCGTGGTGACCACGTCGTCGAGCCGAGCGGGATTGGTCGAGGTGTAAGCGTCGTTGATCACCCGCCCATCATGCCGCCCCCGGCTCCCGGCGCGCTAGGCAACGGCGTGCAGCGCACCGGCAGGTGACCAGTAGATCAGGGATATCGGTCGAATCATGCCCCAAGATTCGACCGATATCCCTGATCCAGCGCCAAAAGCGGCAGCGCCCAAAGGGGCAGCGCCCAAAGGGGGCTACAGCGGGGTCGGGGTGCGGATGCCCAGCAAGGACAGCCCGAGTGTCAGCACCCGGCCGGTGAGGTCGGCCAGTCCGAGCCGCCCGTCGCGGATGTCGGCCGACGGCGCCCGCAGGACCGGGCAGGTCTCGTAGAAGGTCGTGTACGCCGATCCGAGCGCCTGCAGGTATCCGGTCAGGCGATGCGGCTGCAGCGCGTCGGCCGCCGCCGCGACGGCTGCCGGGAAGCCGAGCAGTTGCAGGGCCAGCGCCCGTTCGGCCGGCGATGCCAGGGAGAAGCCCGGGGTGTACGCCCCGCCCTTGGCGAGCAGCGACTGGATCCGGGCGTACGCGTATTGCAGGTAGGCGCCGGAGTCCCCGGTCAGCGACAGCGCCCGGTCCCAGGCGAAGACGTAGTCCTTCACTCGGTCGGCGGACAGGTCGGCGTACTTCACCGCCCCGATGCCCACCGCGTGGGCCACGTCTTCCGAGCCCGCCAGGACGGCGGCGCGGGCGACGGCCTCGTCGAGCAACGCCGAGAGTTTCACCGAGTCGCCGGCCCGGGTCTTCAGCATTTTGCCGTCCGCGCCCAGGATCGAGCCGAACGCGACGTGCTCGACCTGTCCGGGCCGAACCCAGCCGGCTGTCCCGCCCACGGCGAAGACCATCGCGAAGTGCTGTTTCTGCGGCGTGCCCACGACATACACGGCCCGGTCGTACGCCCGGCAGCGCCGCCGCAAGGCGGCGAGATCGGTCGCGCTGTAGTTGTACCCGCCGTCCTCTTTCCGCACGATCACCGGCATCGGCGCGCCGTCCCGCCCGGTGAAGCCGGCCGGGAAGGCGCACAGCGCCCCGTCGCTCTCGCGCAGGAGACCAAGCGCGGACAACTCGTCGACGACGTCGGCCAGCTCGTCGTTGTAGGAGCTCTCCCCGTGGAAGTCGGCGGCGCTGAGCGTCACGTCCAACGTGGAGTAGACCGAGAGGAAGTACTTCTCGGACTCGTCCACCAGCAGCCGCCACAGCCGCCGGGTCGTCTCGTCGCCGGATTGCAGGGCGACCACCCGCAACTGCGCCCGCCGCTTGAAGTCCGGGTCGCCGTCGAACTTCTGCCGCGCCGCCTGGTAGAACCCGGTCAGGTCGCCGACCGACAGCTCGTGCGCGGCTTCCTGCTCGCCGATGTCCAGCAGATGCTCGATCAGCATGCCGAACGGTGTGCCCCAGTCGCCGAGATGATTCACCCGCGTTACGTGATGCCCTTGGAACTCCAGCAGGCGCACGATGGCGTCGCCGATGACAGTCGACCGTAGATGACCGACGTGCATCTCCTTCGCGACGTTCGGCCCGGAATAGTCGACGATCACCGTCTGCGGCGACGGCACTGCCGGAACACCGTGCCGGCTGTCGGCGTACATCTGCAGGAGGAGTGAGTGGAGCGCGGACGTCTGGACGGTGATGTTGATGAATCCCGGCCCGACCACCTCGAGGTCCGCGAGCCCGGCGAGGTCCGCTCGCGCCACGACCTCCGCCGCCACCTCGCGCGGCGCGCGGCCGAGCTCGCGGGCCAGGGCCAACGCACCGTCGGCCTGGTAGTCGGCGTGCTGCGAACGGCGCACGGCCGGGTCGGCGGAACCGCCCGCGACCTGGTCGAAAGCCGGCCGCAGCCGCGCGGCGAGAAGCTCCTCGATAGACATGCAAACCCCTTGAAGATACGCACAACGGACCACCCGTCATGGGCGGTGAGAGAAGGGTGCGGAAACGGCGTTACTAAGGAACGTCAGCAAGCCGTGAATCGTCGTCGCGCCGGGCGCAGGGCAGCACGGGAAAGGCTGCGGGCGGCCGAGTACGCGAACATGCCGCCACCCTACCTACTCAGAGGCCTACTTCTCCACCGTGAATGAACGAGCGAAATCTGCTATACCGCAGATCGCGGTATGGCGATCAAGCATGAGGAGCTTTCATACTCGGTTCAGGCACCGAAAAAGCGAACGCCCGGCGGTCACCGGGCGTCGCTGAGGACCTCACCATCGCGAAGGAGGGAGGACCCATCCGATGCCATCTTCCCGCATCCGCAACCCGCTTGCAATGCCCTCCGCCGCGTTGGCCGACGTCGTCCAACCGAGGAGGGAGTGGATGCCTACCTACTACCGCGGGCCGACCGCCCATGTCACCCACGAGGTCTTCCTCGTACGCGACCCCGGCGCCGCGTTCGTCATCAGCGAGCTGCGGGACGTGCACGTGGAGGTCTACCGGCATCGCCGGCCGGTCTACGAACTGCGCGCCGTCTACCACGGGCGGTCCATCTGCCTGTTCACGACGACGGACGAACGACTGTTCGGTCAGATCAAACGAGCACTCATCCGCGCGCTGGAACACCGGGACACAGTTTGACAACGCGTTGACAACGACGTCTAGCGGGTGACGCAGTCACCTATCTAAGGTGACTGCGTTATCCCGGATGGCGATATGGCGGACTGCCGTACCGCACTCGAGCGAAAGGGCCTGACCAGGGCCGATGGCTGTTCAGGGATCACCGGCGGTAGCCCGGCACCGGCTTCGCCTCGCACTCCGGAAGGCGCGCGAGGCGAAAGAGCTGACGCAGGGTGAGGTCGCCGCCTCTTTGGACTGGTCGCTCAGCAAACTTCAACGAATCGAGGGCGGCGAGAACTCGGTCTCCCCCACCGACACCCGCGCCCTCCTCCAGATCCTCGGCGTGACCGACGCCGCCGTCGTCGATCAGCTCGTGAACGAGGCCCGTCAGGCACGCAAGCGCGGCACTTGGGACGATCCCCGCTACCGCGAACTGCTGACACCGCCGATGAAGACCCTCATCCAGTTCGAGAACGAGGCGGCCGTCATCCGCTCGTTCCAGACGCTGCTGGTGCCAGGTCCGCTGCAGACGCCCGAATTCGCGGAGCATCTGCTGGCCATGTGGAGCGACGAGCTGACCGAGGAGGAACGCGCGACCCGGCTCGAGTTCCGGCTCAGCCGTCGGCAGATCCTCGACCGGCCCACGCCGCCCGACTATCGGGCCGCGCTCGACCAGGGCATCCTTTACCGTGACGTCGGCGGGCCCCGCGTCTTCGCCGGCCAACTCCGGTACCTTCTCGACAGCCTGCGCGCCCAGCGCATCGATCTGCGGATAGTGCCCTATCGAGTGCCCGCCGTGGTCACGTTCATCCTCCCGTTCACGCTGCTCTCCATCGACGGCGACGAGGACCCGATCCTCTACCGGGAGAGTTATCTGGTCGACGAGATCGTCACGACGCCGGAGAAGGTCCAGCGACATCAGCAGCTGTTCGACCGGATCTGGCAGCAGAGTTTCAGCAAAGAGAGGACCGTGGAACTGCTCGAGGAGCGGATCGCGGAACTGCTGGAGGAATCGGATCAAGAACCGCCCACAAGGTCGACTTGATTCCATCTGGGGCTCGGTCGGCCAGCACTCGGATCGAGGTGGCCCGAAGAGTGTCGCGTTTCACCACCGTTTTGAAGGGAATCCACACACGTGACCACTCACCTGTCACCGCTCGCCTGGGAACGTAGCGAGCGCTGTGGCGAAGGCGCCTGCGTCGAGGCGGCGTCCCTCGGCGACGAGATCTTGGTTCGGGACTCGAAGGACCCGCAGGGTCCGGTCCTGCGATTCACTCGTCGCGAATGGGAGGCCTTCCTCGGAGGCATCGAGGACGGGCAGTTCCGTTTCTCGAACTGAAAAGCCGCCGTACGCGGGCTCCCGGGGACGTGACATCCAGTCAGGGCTCCGGGAGTGCACAGCTGGATTCCCCCCGGTTTGGCGGACCTCTCGTGCCAATCCGTAGCCAACCGCTATCCGACGGTATCGATTCCTTCGTACATTGAGGGTCAACCTTGGCGGAGGTGACCCCAAGATGCCCGACACCCCCGACTCGTCGCTGTGGCGCAGGGCCCGGCGATGTGGCGACGGAGCGTGTGTAGAGGTGGCCGTCCTCGACGACGAGGTACTGGTCCGAGATTCCAAGGACCCCCAGGGTCCCGTCCTGCGTTTCTCCCGCGCCGAATGGCTGGCGTTCTTGGCCGGCGTACGGGAGGGCGAATTCGATCGCTGAACGAACCGGTTCGCGCGGTGTCGGGGGTATTCGGCATTATTCGTGCGTGACCGCGTACGGAGAGGCCGGGTTCAGGGCAGCCGCGTTCGAGCGTGCCGCCCTCGATTCCCTGCAGGGGCTCGCGTTGGGCGACGCGTTCGGGCAGACGTGGTTCCGGCCCGAGGGCGACGTCGCCGCGATGCTCGCCCAGCGGCGGCCGCAACGCCCGCCCTGGCCGTGGACCGATGACACCGCGATGGCGATCGTGCTGCTGCGGTTGCTGTTCGACAAAGGTGAGGTGGATCAGGACGAGCTGGCTCAGCGGTTCGCCAGTTCGTACCAGTCGGATCCATATCGGGGCTACGGGCCGTCGATGCACAGCGTCCTGCGCGAGATCTTCGAAGGCGACTCCTGGGCCGATGTGACCGCCCGGCAGTTCGACGGGATGGGCTCGTGGGGCAACGGCGCCGCGATGCGGGCCGCTCCACTGGGCGCGTGGTTCGCCGAGGACATGACGCTCGTCGTCGAGCAGGCCACCTTGTCCGCACAGGTCACGCACGCCCATCCGGAGGCGGTCGCGGGCGCGGTCGCCGTGGCGGTGGCCGCGGCGCTGGCGGTCCGCGGCGTGTCCGGGGCGTCGCTGCTCAAGAGCGTCCTCGCGCGTACGCCGGACGGCGAGGTGGCCGCACGCCTGCGGCGGATCGAGGACGCGCCGTTCTCCATGCATCCACAGTGGATCGCGTCCACCGTCGGCTCGGGCTGGCAGGTGTCGGCGCCCGACACGGTTCCCTTCGCGATCTGGTGCGCCGCACGCCATCTGGACAACCTGACCGATGCCTTGTGGGCCACCGTGTCGGCCGGCGGCGACGTCGACACGACGTGCGCGATCGTGGGCGGCGTAGTGGGCGCGCGCACCGGGCTCTCGGGCGTACCGGCCGAGATGCTCGCGGCCAGGGAGCCGTTGCCCGAGTGGGCGAGCCGCGCAGGGTGACTCAGCCGACCTGGGCGGCGCTCCGCACGACGGTCAGGTGGCGGGCCGGAACGTGATCGGTGAGCCAGACGCCGTTCTCACTGCGGTAGAAGAGCAGCCCCTCGCCCGTCATGGCGGCGGCGTCGACCGCGAGCACCACCGGCGAACCGTGCCGGGCGCCAACCCTGCGTGCGGTCTCCTCGTCGGCCGACAGGTGCACGTGGTGGCGCGTACCCCGGACGAGGCCGTCCAGGAAGATCGGGTCGAGGTTGTGCCGGGCCGTGCCGTGGAACAGCCGGGCCGGTGGCGTCACCGGGGCGAGACCGAGGTCGACCTCGACCGAGTGGCCCTGGTTGGCCCGGATGCGGTCGCCGTCGATGATGAAGCGACGTTTGTCGTTGTGTTCGACGACGTACTCCAGATCATCGCGGGTGATTCGGGTGCCGTGCCGCGCCAAGGCGCGCAGCAGCTCGTCCACGCCGACCCAGCCGCCCGCGCCCAGCGTCAGGCCGATGCTGTCAGGCCGGTGACGCAAGACGTACGACAGGCGCTTGCTGGTTCTGACCAGATCCATGGGATCGACGGTAGGAGCGGAATGTCACGACTGTCGCGGCATTTTCCTGGATATTGACTGTAAGGAGATCTGACGGTGACCTTTCCCGCTTCCCCCGACGAGGCGATCGTGCTCCAGGAGCGCCTGCGTGATCAAGTACGCGTAGACGTCCCGCTTCCCGCACCGCCGGCGTTGGTCGCCGGGGTGGATGTGGCGTACGCGGATTCGGAGGACGCCGACGGGCTGGTCGCCGGGGCGATCGTCGTCCTCGACGCGGCCACCCTGAAGGTCGTGGAGTCCGCTTCGCTGGTCGGGCGGGCGGAGTTCCCGTACGTGCCGGGGCTGCTCGCCTTCCGGGAACTGCCCACCCTGCTGCGGATCTGGGAGGGGCTGCGGCATCGCCCGGACGTCGTGGTCTGCGACGGCTACGGAGTGGCCCATCCGCGGCGGTTCGGGCTCGCCTGCCATTTCGGGCTGCTGACCGGCGTACCGGCCTTCGGGGTGGGCAAGACCGCCTTCGTCGGGTCGCACGCCCCCGTCGGCGATTCCCGGGGGGACTCCGCCGACCTCGTGTTCGAGGGCGACGTCGTCGGCCGGGCGCTGCGGACGCGTACGGGGGTCAAGCCGGTCTATGTGTCGGCCGGGCATCTGATCGATCTCGACGGGGCCTGCTCGGTGACCTTGAGCCTGACCTCCGGCTACCGGCTGCCCGAGACGACCCGCCAGGCCGACCGGCTGTCCCGCGACGCCCTGCGCGCCGCCGTGCCATGATCGGAAACATGGCGAAGGTGAAGCAGCTGCGGCTCGTCGTGACGGCCGACGACTACGACGAGGCCCTGCGGTTCTATCGGGACGTGCTCGGGCTCGAGCAGGAGGCGGCGTTCGTGAGCGAAGGCGGCCACGTGACCATCCTCGACGCGGGCCGCGCGACGCTGGAGATCACCGACCGGCGGCACGCGGCGTACATCGACAAGGTGGAGGTCGGGCAGCGCGTCGCCGGGCACATCCGGGTGGCGTTCGAGGTGGCCGACTCGGCGACGGTGACGGCCGAGCTGCGGGCGGCGGGCGCGGAGGTGATCGCGGAGCCGACGGTGACCCCGTGGAACTCCCTCAACGCCCGGCTGGACGGGCCGGCCGACCTCCAGCTGACGATCTTCCAGGAGCTCGGTGAGCCCGAGTAGCGTTGCGGGGCGGCGCTAGCCTCACGCCCATGGGGCAGCTGCTGACGCCAGAGGACATCCGCACCGTCGCGTTCCGCAAGCCGGCCCTCGGTCGGCGCGGCTACGACGAGGAGGGGGTCGACGCCTTCCTCGACGCCGTCGAGCAGACCTTGACGGTGCTCTACGCCGAGATCGCCCGCCTGCGCTCTGGGGTCCAACCGGTGTACGAGCCACCCGCGTCCACAAGCGACGGTGCGGTCCTCGGCGAGCTGGCGCAGATCCGCGCGTCGCTGGCCCGGATCGAGGCGGCCGTCGGCCCGCACCGCGGCGGCGACCCGCTGTTCTAGCGCGCTAGAGACCGGCCGGTTTCCACTTGGGGTCGACCCGATAGACGCGTACGCCGTCGTCGCCCGACCCGAAGCTGGCGACCACGGTCGCGTGCTCGCGGGCCTTGCCCAGGGTCGGGATGTCGCCCAGTTCCGAGCGGTAGTACCAATTGGGCACGACGAGGTAGTCGATGCGATCGACCGCTGCCTTGACCGCCGGGTCGCTGTCCAGCTTGTGCGCGATGATCGGGCGCGGCTCGTAGTGATACCGCTGGACGAGGTCGACCCACAACGAGTCGTGCACCACGAGGACCTTGCCCGGTGGCACGTGCGCCACGGTCCAGCTGAGTGCCGAGCGCAGCGGCGGGGTCGGATGCGGCCCGGTCATCTCCTTCAGCGACGGAGTCCACGTCACGGCGGCGAAGCCGAGCAGGGCGGCACCGAGCACCGCCGCCAACCGGCGTCGGCCGTCGATGCCCCAGAGGCCCAGCGGGCGTACGCGGAAGACGCCCTGCTCGGTCAGCGCCGGAGTGCCCGCGACGGCCTCCAGCGCGGCCACGATGAGCAGTGCGCTGAGCGGCAGCAGCAGGATCACGTGCATCGCGGGGACGTAGCCGCCCCGCAGGAGGACGAACCAGCCGAGACCCAGGGCGAGCCCGACCGGGCGAAGCCGGCGTACGCAGAACGCGAAGGGCAGGGCCACCAATCCGCCGAGGAGCACGAACCGGTCCAGGACCAGCCAGGACTCCAACAGGTGCCGGGCGGGGCTCCCGGCGTCCGCGATGGTGCCGCTGCCCTCCCGGCCGGCCAGCTGCCACGCGGCCGTTCCGAGCAGGCTCGTGTGCCCCTGTCCGGCGAACAACTCGCCCTTGTACAAGGCATACAGGGGATAGAGCAGCAGCAGGACTCCTCCCGTGAACACCGACACCGTGACGACCTGGGAGCGGTTGCGCCGGTCGAGGTTCTGCGCCATCGCCCAGACGAAGGCGGGCAGCAGGATGAGGGTGGTCTCCTTCGTCAGCACGGCCACGGCGAAGGCGGCCGACGCGCTGGTCGCGGCACCGATGCTGCGCTTCGGGGCGTACGCGAGCGCGAACGCGCCGATCAGCCAGGGCGTGACGAGGTTGTCCAGGAAGACCCAGCGCCCGTACACGACCCCGAGCGGGGTCAGGCCGAACAGAGCCGCGGCCGCCACTCCCCCGGCGCGGGACAGCCCGAGCCGCCGGGCGAGCAGATACAGCAGGCCGGTCGAGGCGAGCTTGGCCAGCAGCATGCACTCGGTGCCGAAGGCGAGCGCCGAGTCGTAGCGGTCGAAGCCCCGGGTCAGCGCGGCCCAGGCGGCGATCTGCAGCCAGCCGCCGGGCGCGTGGTCGTAGAAGTAGGAGTAGGGCGACAGCCGGTGCTCGTAGACGACCGACCACGCCTGCGACAGGTAGGTCCCCGGATCGTCGGTGTAGCGCGGGAAGTTTCCGCTGCCCTTGAGGTGCACGAAGGCGGTCAGCGCCAGCACCGGCACCATGAGGGCCAGGCTCACCCAATGCTTGCGCAGCCAACCGGCACTGCCCGTCGCGGCCCGCCGAGCGGGCGACAGGATCGCCTTGATCTCTTCGGTCGGAGTCGTCAACGTGGCCATGTGCGTACCCTTGCCTTGCCGATGTAGGGCGAGGTCTCGCGAGCCTGCCGCGGCACCGCCGAGGAGCGCTCGCGCGAGCCGCCAGGAGTGCGGTCAGTGGGCGAGGTGAGGTGCGAGCCCGCGTGGTGGGTCTTGACCCAGCTGTTGCGCCCGAGCGCGTAGCGGGCGACCGCCCACGCCGCGGCCAGCGAGAGGACCAGCTGATACGGGTACGCCCCGAGCACGAGCCCGGCGTAGTCGCGCAGCCGGGTGCGTTCCTGGAAGACCTGCCCGAACTGCCGCAGCAGCAGGACGTCGAGCACGACGCTCAAGACGCTGAGCGCCAACGGCAGTGTCGCGAGCAGCGCGATCGCGATCGGCGACTTGTGGGTCAGGGCGAGGACCAACGCGAACGGCGCGAACACTCCTGTGAAGGCCTGGAAGAACTGGAAGCCCAGGACGTAGACGGCGAGCACCCGTTGCGCCATCGTGGGCAGCCGCACCCAGTCGAACTCGAAGAACACGTGGATGAAGCCCTGCATCCACCGGACGCGCTGTTTGAGGAAGGCCGGCAGGCTCTCCGGGGTCTCCTCCCGGGTGACCATCTGGTCGACGTAGACCACGTCCACCTTGAACTTGAGCACCGAGGCCAGAATGCCGATCTTGCAGTCCTCGGTCAGGCACTCCTCGTCCCACCACATGCCGTAGCGCTCGCGCAGCGCGTCCAGGAACTCCCGGCGGAAGAAGACCGTGTTGCCGCCCAGCGGCATGACCTGGGTCGCGGCCTGCAGCTTCAGCCGCGACTGGAACCACTTGTAGTACTCCAGCACGTTCGCGGCGCGCCACCAGGCGCTGGTCTGCGCCGCGAACCAGCGGCGCACGCGGCTGAGCGGCCCGGACCGCGGCGGCACGTGGGTGGCGTCGGCCGCGAAGTTCATCAGTTGTACGCCACACTGCACGATCCCGGCGCCGGTCAGCCGGAAGCGGTAATCGACCCAGCGCAGCAGATCGGGATGGAACAGGTCCTCGGCGTCGGCGATGCCGATCCACTCGTAGACGATGCCCATCTCCTGGAGGAGCTGCACCGCCGCGTTGAGGCCGATCGGCTTGTTGTGCACGTCGGTGGACTCGGGATAGGAGCACACGAGGACGCGGCTGGGGAACTCGCGGGCGATGGCGTGCGCGATGTCGGCCGTCACCGGATCGTCCCGATGGTCGACGATCGGCACCACCCAGTAGTCCGGATGGTTCAAGCCGGCGAGCCGGCGCAGCGTCTCCTCGACCACCGCCTCCTCGTGCCGCATGGGCACCAGGACGACGCCGGGCAACTGTGGCTCGTCCGGCCGCCCGTAGCGCATCGGGTCGTTGTGCTCGGGCAGCCACCATTTGTAGAGCTGGAAGGCCAGCGTGGTCACCGCCACGACCAGCATGAAGACGGAGACCGCGACGAGGAAGGCGTCCAGCCATCGGACGGCGACGGTCACGACCGCCACAAGTCCGATGAGGACGATCGCGAGGCGCAGCAGCCGATGGGGCGACCGGCCGGGCCGGGGGTTGCGTTCGCTCACGACGAAGCGGTACCCGGCCCGGTGATCGTCCTGCGTTCAGCCCGCTGTGAGCCCAGTCACAGCCGAGCCGACCTGCGTCAGCTGGCCCAAGTGGGGCGCAGCGGCATGCCGCTGGAGTGGTCGGCGTGCAGCTTCACGCCCAGCACCTGGTGAAGCTGGATGTTGTTGCGCTCGAACCCGATCTGGCAGCCGACCAGATAAAGCCGCCAGGTCCGGGCACGTGCCAGGCCGACCTCGGCCACCGCCTCGTCCCAGTGCTCGTCCAGGTTGGCCGACCACGCGTTCAGCGTCATCGCGTAATGCTCGCGAAGGTTCTCCTCGTGGCGTACCTCGAAGCCGATGTCGTGCATCTGCGACACGAGATGACCGACGCCGTGCAGCTCGCCGTCCGGGAAGATGTAGCGGTTGATGAACTGCCGCTCCCGGATCGCCGGCTCCAGGTTGTTGGGCCGCGTGATGCAGTGGTTGAGCAGCCGCCCACCGGGCCGCAGCCGCCGGTAGAGGTTGCCGAAATAGCCCGGCAGCTGAGCCCGCCCGATGTGCTCGGTCAGGCCGATCGAGCTGACCGCGTCGAACTGCTCCTCCGGCACGTCCCGATAGTCGAGGTGCCGGATCTCGGCCAGCTCGGTCAGCCCCGCCTCGGCGATCGCCTTCTGCCCCCACTCGGCCTGCCGCCGGGACAAGGTCACCCCGATGGCGCGTACGCCGTAGTGCTTGGCCGCGTGCATGACCATCCCGCCCCAGCCGCAGCCGACGTCGAGCAGGCGCATGCCGGGCTCCAGGCCCAGCTTGCGCGCGACGAGGTCGTGCTTGGCCCACTGCGCCTCCTCCAGAGTGGACGTCGCGGTCGGGTAGACGGCGCAGGTGTACGCCATCGACGGGCCGAGGATCCACTCGTAGAACTTGTTGGAGACGTCGTAGTGGTGGGCGATGGCCGCCTGGTCCCGGGACTTGGAATGCCGCCGGCCGCGCAGCTTGACCTCCATCGGCGGGATCGGCGGCGGCTTGAGCAGCTTCAGCCCGCCGAGTTCCCGCAGCGCGCGGAACCGAGCCGGCCACGACATGTCGAAGTCCAGATCGGTCAGGCTCGTCATCGCGGTGTAGAGGTCGCCCTTAACCTCCAGGTCGCCGCTGATGTAGGCCCGGGCCAGGCCCAGGCTGCCGGCCGCCGTCGCGATGTAGTTCAGCGCCCGCGGCGATCTGATCTCGATGGTGACCGGCGCGTCGGCGTTTCCTCCGCTGCTGCCGTCGAACGCCGTGATCCGTACGCCCGGCGCCCGGCCCAGGAAGGAGCCGACCGCGTTCGCTACACCCATGTTTCCCCCTTCACCCCATCCGCACGCACTTCTCATAGAGGTCCGGCAGACGGCGGTCGCCGTCGTACGCCGCCTTGACGGCCGCGTACTGGTCGCCGTTGTAGAGCCGCCAGAACTCGTCCTGGTCGTAGTGAACCGTCGAGTAGAGCGACTTATGCCCGCCCGCCGCGGTCACCGCCTCCTCGATCAGCCGGTTGTGGTAGCCGTCCGGCTGACCGGGCTCGAGGTCCACCGTCGACCAGAAGCCGACGTTGACGTAGAGCTCGCCGGGTTCGAGCGGGTACAGCGGCCAGGCCTGACCGGAGCGCAGGCGCAGCGGGCACAGCCAGACCGGCTCGATGCCGATCTCCCGGTGGAAGAAGTCCATGAACTTCGGTCCGGCCGCCACCGGGACCTCGACGTCCTGGATCACGGCCTCCTGGGCGGGTTGCTTGCGCCAGCGGGCCAGCCGCGCCGTCAGCTGATGACGCCGGTCGAACGCGACGATCTTCCGGTAGACGTCGGACCGCCGGTAGCGCTGCGGCCACAATCGTCGGATCTTCGGATTCTGTACGCCGAAGGCACGCGAGCACCAGAACCAGTCGGTGTCCCACCGCCAGATGTAGTCATGCACGGTGAGGTGGTCGACCGACCGTTCACGCAGCGACTTGTAGTACACCGACATCCCGGTGTAGTCGCTGACCGCGCCGGTGCCGTCCGGCAGGGCGTCGGTGAACCGGGCGAGCGTCAGATACATCTCGTCCGGCCCGAACACGGTGCCGTCGATGAAGTCGACCGGCCGGCCGTCGTGCTCGCCGGCGGCGCAGATCTCGGCCATCGCCGCCCAGCACGCCTCGGCCTCGTCGAACTTGAGATGCCGCAGCTCGACATAGGGCTGCACCGGCTCCAGCTCGATCTTCAGCCGCAGCGAATATCCCAGCGTCCCGTAAGAGTTGGGGAAGGCGCGGAACAGGTCGGCGTGCTCGTTGTCGGCGGTGGCGGTCACGATCCGGCCGTCGCCGGTCATGATCTCCATCTCGAGCACCGACTCGTGCGGCAGTCCGTTGCGGAACGACGTCGACTCGATCCCGAGGCCGGCCACGGCCCCGCCGAGGGTGATCGTCTTGAGCTGCGGCACGACGAACGGCATCAGCCCATGGGCCAGGGTCGCCGCGACGAGCTTCTCGTAGGTGACCATGCCCTGCACGTCAGCGGTCCGGGCGACCGGGTCGACGCTGAGCACCTCGCTGAAGGCCTGGACGTCCAGCCCCGGCGACTTGGGGGCGGCGCCGTTGCTGAAGCGGAACAGGTTCGAGGTCTTCTTGGCGAGCTTCACCGGAGCGCCCGGCGGCAACGCCTCGTATGCCGACAGCAGCGCGCGTTTCGCGCGGTCATGTTCGGCGTACCGATCGGTAAGTCCTCCCACGAACGAACCCTAACCGCGTCCCCCGACACTTGTCAGGTGATCCGAGAGCGTCAATGTCGAGTGATGATCATCACGCACCGGGGTCAGTCCGCCGGCCGCAGCCGGTCCGGATCGACGGCCCGCTCCGGGAACCGGCGAAGATAGTCGTTCTCCAGCTCGACCATCCGCTCGGTGTGGTGGGCCAGCGCCTGCGGCGAGCCGTGCAGAAACGTCTCGTGCCGCGTCCGGTGCAGACTCTCCAACTCCTTGAGCAGCTCGCCGTCGCTGAGATCCTGGGCGGCGATCGCCTCGGGCAGATCCGTGGTCGTGACCTCGTCCATCGCGCTGCCTTACCCCGCCCCCGCCACCCGCTAACCCTGCCCGCACCCCGGCACCGACGAGCGCCGTGGTTGATCACCTCGTCCGGGAGTTGATCAGGGCGTGGCGGACACGACACGCCGGTTGATCACGACCGTTAGTTCATGATCGGCGGGACAGTGGGGGGCGGGAGTGGGGGCGGGAGGAGGGAGGGCGGGCGGGGACGGTTAGGCGGAGGAGAGGGCGGTGGCGGGGGCGACGCGGGCGGCGCGTACGGCCGGGTAGAGGCCGGCGATGCCGCCGATGACCAGGGTCGCGCCGAGTCCGCCGAAGGTGGCGTACAGCGGCATGACCGACGGCCAGTCCCGGGTGGCGGCGTACACCCCGGTGACGAGGATGCCCAGGGCCACCCCGCCCCCACCGCCGAGGAGGCTGAGCAGCAGCGATTCCGCGAGGAACTGGAGGCGTACCTGGCCTCGGGTCGCGCCGAGGGCTCGGCGCAGGCCGATCTCGGAGCGTCGTTCGAGGACCGAGATGACCATCGTGTTCGCCACCCCGACCCCGCCCACGAGCAGGGCGACGCCGCCGAGGCCGAGCAGCAGCCCGGTCAGGGCCGAGTCGGTCGCCTGTTTGGCGGCGAGCGCGTCGGACGGCCGGGACACCGCCACCTCGTTGGGCGCCTGCGGGTTCGCCGTCGGCCCGAGGACCGAGCGGACCTGCGCGATCTGGCTCTCCACCGCGCGTACGTAGATCTTGGTGGGGTGGCCGTCGAACCCGGCGAACTGCTGCGCCGAGGCCCAGCCGATGAGCGCGGCGCTGTCCAGTTCGGGCGCGAGCGGCACCGGGTTCAGGACGCCCACTACGGCGTACCACTGGTGGGAGAGCCAGACCAGCGCGCCGGGCGACCGGAGATCGAGTCTGGAGGCGGCGCGGGAGCCGAGGACCACGGCCGGGACCCGCGCGGTGGCCTCGGTGAGCCACGACCCGGTGTGGAGCGTGGCGCGGACCGTGCCGGGCAGATCCTTGTCGACGGCCAGGACCGCGATGCTGCCGGTCTCCCCGGGCGGGATGTGGTCGTTGCGGTAGACCGCCGCGTCGACCAGGCCGGTGGCGGCGACCGCCTCGACCGGCGCGATCCGCCCGACCATCGAGGTGGCCGCGATCGGGAGTTTCGCGTCGTCGCCGCCGAGCGTGCTGCCCGGAGCGACGGTGAGCAGGTTCGTGCCCAGGCGGTTGAGGGTGCGGTCGAGGTCGGCCCGGCTGGACGAGGAGATGCCGACCACCGCCAGCATGGCGCCGATGCCGATCGCGATGCCCAACGCGGACAGGAAGACGCGCATCGGCCGGGAGCGCAGCCCGCTCGCGCCGAGCCGGGCGACGTCGGCCGGGCTCAACCTGGTCATGACACTCCCGCCGCGGGGTTCGAGTCGTGCACGATCCGCCCGTCGCTCAGCTCCACCCGGCGGGGCAGCTGCTCGGCGAGCTGCCGGTCGTGCGTGATGACCACGACGGTGGTGCCCGCCGCGTGCAGATCGGTGAGCAGCCCGAGCACGGTCGTCCCCGACGCGCTGTCGAGGTTGCCGGTCGGCTCGTCGGCCAGCAGCAGCACCGGCTCCCCCACGATGGCCCGCGCGATCGCGACCCGCTGGCGCTCACCGCCCGAGAGCTGGTTCGGCAGGTGGTCCAGCCGATGGCCCAGGCCCACGCTGCGCAAGGCCGCCTCGGCCCGGGTCCGCCGGGCGCGTTGCGGGACCCCGGCATACAGCAGGCCGTCGGCCACGTTGTCCAGCACTGGTACGCCGGAAGCCAGGTGGAACTGCTGGAAGACGAAGCCGATGACGTCGGCCCGCAGCCGCGACAGCGCCTTGTCGGGCAGTACGCCGACCTCCCGCCCGTCGATGCGGACGCTGCCGGTCGTCGGCCGGTCGAGGGTGCCGAGCAGGTTGAGCAGGGTGGATTTGCCGGAGCCGCTGCGGCCGACGATGCCGACCAGTTCCCCCCGTTCGATGGTGAGGTCGACGTCGTGGAGCGCGGTGACGCCGCCCGGGTAGACCTTGGACACGTTCCGCAGTTCGACGGCCGGGGTGGCGCTCATGCGGGCACCCGGACGGTCATGCCCTCGGCTACGCCGCTGCCGGAGACCTCGACCCGGCCGCCCGCGAACAGCCCGATCCGTACGGCGACCACAGTGGACTTTCCACCGTCCACCAGTTCGATGCCGTACCCGCCCTCGGCGAGCGCCAGCAAGGCGGCGATCGGCACGGTCAGCACGTCCTTGCGCTCCTGCGCCGCGTGGCGCACGGTCAGCGTGCCCCGGTCGAGGTGGCCGAGCGCCTTCTGATCGGCGACCGCGATCAGGATCGTCACGGTCGGGCCGTGGCCTTCCGACTCGGGCGCGTCGGCGATCGAGTCCACCTTGCCGGGCACCGTGGTGCCGTCGGGCAGCTCGATCGTGACCGGCGCGGCGCGTACCGCCCATCCGGCGTCGGCGGTCTGGACCGAGACGGCGACCATCTTCGTCGTCCCGGTCGCCGACAGCACGTCGGCCGGGCTGGCCGCGCCCAGCCGCACGAGCTGCTGGGAGACGCGGACCGCGGCGGCGGCGTACACGACCTGACCGGCCGTCACCACCCCCGTCTCGGGCATGCCCACGTCGGCCTGCCAGCGCTTGACCGCGGTGGTGGTGGACGCCGAGAACTCCTTGTCGACGGTGAACCCGGAGTAGCCGAGCGCCTTGAGGTTGGTCTCGAACTGGGTGACGTCGGCCCCTTCGACGCCGGCCTGGAGGTCCCGGTACATCGGCAGCCGCCCGTAGAGCAGCACCACCGGCGAGTCGTTCACCCGGACGAGCGGCTGCCCCCGGGTGATCGTCGTCCCCGGCGCGGCGAGCCAGGTGACCGTCCCGGTGGCGGTGCTCGCGATCGGCTGGGCGGCGCCGAAGCCGAGCTGCCCGTCCATCGTCACCCAGTTGATCAGCGTCTCCCGTTTGACCTGCTCGGTCTCCGCGCGGCTCGGTTCGGTGGCGGCCGGGTCGGGCGTACCGCCGCCGAAGCCGACCGAGGCCCAGGCCGCCGCCCCCGCCACGACGGCGACGGCGACGGCCACGACGATCGAGCGCCTCATCCCTGGGCCTTGCTGGGATCGATCCGCACGCCCCCGTTGATGATCGGCGAACAGATCACCTGCGCCCGCAGATCGGCGTCCGAACCGCTCCCCGAGTACGGCCCGTTCTCCGGGTAGTACCCGTCGGGACCCGGGTCCGGGAACTCGGGCACCCCGTTGTCTCGCATGCACTTGGCGTACTTGCGGGCGTTCTCGATCTCCTCGGCGGTCATGACCGGCCGCTCCTGCAACTCCTCCGGCACCGGCGGCAACAGTCCGCCGCACTTCTGCTGGCCGGCGCGGAACTTCGGATCGGCCTTGAGCTTGCGGAGGTCGCCTTCGAAGGTGAACCGGCCCTTGGCGTCCGGATCGGTCACCTTCAGGCCCTCGGCCCGCAGACAGGTCACGTAGACCCGGACGGCCTCGACGTACGCGCCGACGACGTCGGAGGTCGGGGCGATGGTCGGGGTGCCGCCCGCGCTCGCCACCTTCGGCTCCTCGTCCTTGCCACAGCCGGCCAGCGCGGCCACCAGCGCCGCCACCGCGACGATTCGTGTGATCTTCACGGCGACGGACGCTAGGGCGACGGTCGTGAAGAACTCGTGAAGAACCTGTCCGGCCCCCGTGCGCTGCCCTTCCGCGCTTCCCCACCCGCTCTTCCCCCGCCTTAGGGTGATCATTGCGCCAGCCAAGCTGCTTCGCGCGGCGAAATGTCCGCCGAAACGACTTGGTTGGCGCAATGATCACGCGGCGGGAGGCGGCATGGGAGCGCGCGTACTGGTGGCCGAGGACGACCGGAAGCAGGCCGAGCTGCTGCGGGTCTACCTCGAACGGGAGGGGCACAGCGTGCTCGTGGTCGGCGACGGCCGGGCGGCGCTCGACCGCAGCCGGGCGTACCGGCCGGACCTGGTCGTGCTCGACGTGATGATGCCGCTGGTCGACGGGCTGGACGTGTGCCGCATCCTGCGGGCCGAGTCCGACGTCGCGATCCTGCTGCTGACCGCCCGCAGCGCGGAGGACGACCTGCTGCTGGGCCTCGACATCGGCGCCGACGACTACATGACCAAGCCGTTCAGCCCCCGGGAGCTGACTGCCCGCGTACGCGCGCTGCTGCGCCGGTCCGGCCGGATCACCTCGCCCGAGGAGGAGGTGCTGACGGTGGGCGAGCTGACCGTCGACCCCGGCCGGTTCGAGGTCCGCGTCGGCGACCGCCCGATCGGGCTGACCGCCAAAGAGTTCGGCATCCTGCAGGTGCTGGCGGCCGAGCCGGGCCGGGTCTTCACCCGTGCCCAGATCATCGACCGGGCGTTCGGGTTCGACCACTACGTCGAGGAGCGGACGGTCGACGCGCACGTGATGAACCTGCGCCGCAAGATCGAGGACGATCCGGCCGCGCCGCGATACGTGCAGACCGTGTACGGCCGTGGCTACCGGATCTCGCCCGGCACGCCAGGCCCGGTCGCAGCATGAGCTTCCGGCTCCGGGTGCTGCTGCTGACGATGGTGCTGGTGGCGACGTCGTCGGCGGCCACCGCCTGGCTGACCCTGCAACAGGCCAACCGCGCCCTGACCAGCTACGTCGCGGCCAGCCATCGAGACGTCGAGGACGCCGTCGCGGTGCTCGCCGCCTACGGGCGTACGCATCCCACCTGGTCCGGCGTCGCCGACCCGGTCCGGGACCTCGCCGGGCGGCTCAACCAGCGGATCCGCGTGGTCGACGACTCTGGAGTGGTCCTCGCCGACTCCGACGTGCTGGCCGGCCGGGCCGCCCGGCCGACCGTGGGCGCGCCGTCTCTTGTGGATACCCGCCCCGTGCTGGTCTTTCCACCCGGCATGGACTCCTACGGCCGATTCCGGTTCACCGTCGCCGTCGTGGACGCCTTCTGGCGGGGCAGGATCATGATGGCCTGTGCGGAGGGCGCAGGACTGGGCGTACGCGTCGTCGAGACCAAGTTCAAGCCGCCGTACTACGAGGTCACCGGCGGCACCGAGGCAGCCCGCACGGCGTGCAACCGGCAGGGCAAGGAGGCGAGGCGGCCCGTCGGTCCGGTGGACGAACGCGGCAAGACCTGCCTGAACCGCGACGACGACGGGGCTTGCTTGGCGGAAGTGCTGAACGTGCACCTCGCGGCGTACGCCCCGAAGCCCGTCCAGGTCTACCTCGGCGCGCTGGACGAGGTGCCGGCCCGGGGCGTACCGGCGCGCGCCATCGGCCTGGCGGCCGCCGCGGTCGTGCTCGTCACCGCGGTGTGCGCCGTCCTGCTGAGCCGCCGGGTGCTACGCCCGATCGGCGCGCTCACGACGGCTTCCCGGGCGATGGCGACCGAGGGACGCGCCGACCCCGTGCCGGTGACCGGCCACGACGAGCTGGCCGAACTGGCCCGGACGTTCAACCGCATGGCCGGATCGCTGGCCGCCAGCGAGGAACGGCAGCGACGGCTCATCGCCGACGTGGCCCACGAGCTGCGTACGCCGCTGGCGAACCTGCGGGGATATCTCGAAGCGCTCTCCGACGGCGTCCTGCGGCCCAGCCCGGAGCTGTTCGCCTCGCTGCACGAGGAAGCCCTGTTGCAGCAGCGCATCGTCGACGACCTGCAGGACCTCGCACTGGCCGAGGCGGGGGTGCTCGCGTACCACCGGACCTCGGTGGACCTCGCGGAACTCGCGGAGACGGCGCGTACGGCGCATGCGGCGGTCGCGGAGGCGGCCGGTCTCAC
>JABFYB010000388.1 GCA_013361475.1 Hamadaea sp. | reverse complement strand
AGCCGAGCTTGGCGACGGTCAGCAGGACGACCGCGTCCTCCAAAGCGCTCAGCGAATGGGGCTCGTCCGGCACGATCAGCAGATCCCCGGCGAGCCCCTCCCAGCTGGCGGTCGCTCCGGTCAGGCGTACGCGGCCGTCGATGACGAAGACGGTCGCCTCACCCGGGTTCACGTGTTCGGCGAGTTCGGCGCCGGCCGCGATGGCGATGACCGTCTGCCGCAGGACGTGCTCGTGTCCGCCGTAGACGGTGACGGCGGCCCGGCCCGATCCGGACCGCTGGGCCCGGTCCAGCTGCTCACGTCCGGACGCCACCAGGGAAAGCTTGTTCATGGTTCCGACCCTAGACTCGCCGACCTCAGCGGTCCTCGATTTGGTGCACGACCCGGTCGATGCGGCGGTCGGGGACGATCCACATGATCGCGACGCCGACGAAGCAGGCCAGTGCGATGGCGACGCCGATGTCGCCATGCGGGTCGATCAGGAGTGCGCTGAAGATGCCGGCGAGGTAGAAGACCGGGGAGAGCTTGCCCTTGACGTCGCGGCCGACGGCCTTGCGGAGGGGCGAGTGGGCGCCCTGGTGGCGGATGATCATCGACTGCAGCACGAAGTACGCGATCGCGGCGGCGAGCAGGTTCACGCCGTAGATCACGACCGGGGTGTGCGCGAAGTTCGACTCGTCCATCCACGCCGTCGTGAACGGGAACAGGGACAGGCAGAACAGCAGCGCGAGGTTGGCCCACAGGATCGCCCCGGTGACCCGCTGGACCAGGTGGAACATGTGATGATGGTTGTTCCAGTAGATCCCGACGTAGACGAAGCTGAGCAGGTAGGTCAGCAGGCCGACGCCGGTGGTGTGGAGGAGGTCGGTGAGTTCGTGCCCGGCCGGGGGCTTGAGCTCCAGCACCATGATCGTGATGATGATCGCCAGCACACCGTCGCTGAACGCCTCGAGTCGACTGGTTCGCATGGATCCGCCCTTCCGACGATGCCGGCGAGAGTGACACGTCTTCTACAGCAACGACGCGGAGCGACGACTGTCACAAACCGGCGCCGTAACACCGCCGGCTGTCACAAAGCCGGGGGCTGTCCGGTCTAGGGGGTGAGTGCGCGACACGGCATCACATGGAGGACCGAATGCGAACGATTCTGGTGGTCGGCGGCGGGTACGCCGGTTTCTACACCGCCTGGAAGCTGGAGCGGCGGCTCCGCCGGGACGAGGCCCGGATCATCGTGGTCGATCCGCGGCCGTACATGACGTACCAGCCGTTCCTGCCCGAGGTGCTGGCCGGTTCGGTCGAGGCCCGGCACGCCGCGGTGTCGCTGCGGCGGCATCTGCGCAAGACGAGGCTCGTCGCGGGTTCGGTCACGCAGATCGACCACGCGCACCGCACCGTCACGGTCCAGCCGGCCGACGGTGAGCCCTTCCCGCTCGGCTACGACGTCATCGTCGTCACCGCCGGTGCGGTGACCCGCAAGTTCGCCATCCCCGGCGTGGCTGAGCAGGCGATCGGCATGAAGCACGTCGAGGAGGCGGTCGCGATCCGGGACCGGCTGCTGACCGCGTTCGACCGCGCCTCGGCGCTGCCGCCGGGACCGCGGCGGCAGCGGCTGCTCACCGTCGCCTTCGTCGGGGGCGGGTTCTCTGGTGTCGAGGGGTTCGGCGAACTCTTGTCGCTGGCCACGTCGCTGCTCCAGGCGTACCCGGAGATCGACCAGAGTGAGCTGGCCTTCCACCTGGTGGAGGCCCGCGGCCGGATCCTGCCCGAGGTCACCGATGGGCCGGGGCAGTGGGTCGTCCGCTCGCTGGAGAAGCGCGGCGGCCACGTCCACCTGAACGCCCAGGTGCTCTCGGCGACCGGCGGGCATGTGGTGCTGTCGACCGGGGAGGAGTTCGACACGGACCTGATCGTCTGGACGGCCGGTAACGGCGCGAACCCGATGGTCCGCAGCCACACCGATCTGCCGATCAACGATCGTGGCCTGCTCGTCGTGCGCGCGGACCTGCGCGTGGGCACCGAGGCCGAGCCGGTGCCGGACGCGTGGGGTGCGGGCGACGACGCGGCCGTGCCCGACCTGGCGTTGGGCCACGGCGCGATCACCGTGCCGAACGCCCAGCACGCGGTGCGGCAGGGCAAGCTGCTCGCGCGCAACATCCTCGCGAGCCTGCGGGGGCGCAAGGTGAAGCCCTACCTGCACCACAGCCTCGGCACGATCGCCACGCTGGGCCTCGGCCGCGGCATCTTCCAATACCGCCGGCTCGTCCTCAAGGGCCCGCTCGCCTGGCTCGTCCATCGTGGATACCACGTGCTCGCGGTGCCGAGCTGGGAGCGCAAGGTCCGGGTGGCGGCGATCTGGCTGACCGCCGTGGCGTTCGGCCGCGACATCGTCTCGCTCGCCTCGGTGCAGCACCCGCGCCGCGCCTTCGTCACGGGCGGCGATCCGCAAGAGCAGCTTCAGCTGGTACGCGAGGACGCAGCGGCCGGATAACGTCAGTCGGGTGGCGCGGCCATGATCGCGGCGAGCTGCTTCGGCGTGAGCGCCGGGACGGGCAGCGGATGGGCCGCGCCGGCCCGTAGCCCGTCCACGAAGAAGGCCAGCGTCCGCCGCCACGAGTCCGGTGCGCTCCCGGCGCTCTCCCGGATCACCTGGGACATCGCCCAGATCAACGCGGCGTAGTCGGCGACCTCGAAGTCGTCGCGCAGCGCACCGCTCTGCTTCGCCCGCGCCACCAGCTGTTCGATGTGCTGGAAACAGCGATGGCAGGCGTCGACGACCCCCGGCGACAGCGGTACGCGTTGCGCCAGCGCGTCGTTGAGCCCGCGGTCCTCCGCGTGCAAGGCGAAGAGCGTCTCGGTGAACGCGACGAAGCCCGCCCAGGCATCCGGATCGGCGAGCGCCCGCGCCGCGGCCGCGTCCAGCACGGCCATCCGCGCCGGGAAGATCGCGTCGAAGAGGCTGTCGCGGGTGGGGAAGTGGTTGTAGAGCGTGCCGATGCTCACCCCCGCCCGGCGGGCGATCTCCTCCAGCGGGGCGTCCAGGCCGCGCTCGGCGAAGACCTCGCCCGCGGCGGCGAGGAGCCGGTCGCGGTTGCGCGCGGCATCCGCCCGGAGCGGCTTGGTTCCCGTGGTCACGCCCACCATCCTACAAGTTGAGGGCATCCTCATGTTCGTGCTACGGTCGGCTTAATCTGAGGGAGACCTCAACTTAGGAGGAGATCGTGGGAACAGTCGCAGTCTTCGGCGTCGGACCCGGATTGGGCCTGTCCGTAGCTCATCGCTTCGGGCGCGAGGGCCATCGGGTCGCGCTCGTCTCGCGTACGCCGGATCGGCACGCCGGGTATCTCGGCTCCCTCGCCGAGGCCGGTATCGAAGCGGACGCGTTCGTCGCCGACGTCCGCGACCGTGCACAGCTCGCCGCCGCCGTCGACGCCATCGGCATCCGGTTCGGATCGCCGGACATCGTGTATTACGGGCCTGCCGCGCTCGACCCCGCCGACCGGCCGACGCCGATCACGCAAACCGACAGCGACTCCGTGCGTACCGCGATGAGCTGGGTGTACGCCGCAGTGGATCTCGTGGGGCTCGTGCTGCCGGGCATGGTGGAGCGCGGCGAGGGCGGTCTGCTGTTCGCCGGCGGACTCAGTTCGGTGGTGCCGATGCCGGCCCTGGGCAACCTCGCCCTCTCCTCGGCCGCGCTGCGCAACTACGCCGTGACCCTCCACGCCGCGCTCGCCGGCCAAGGCGTTTACGCCGGCACACTGACCATCGGCGGTCTGATCGAACGTGGTGACATCCATAAGTTCATGAGCGCTCAGGCGACCGGCGGCCTCCCGATCCTCGACCCGGACGACCTCGCCGAGGCGGCGTGGGAGCTGTACACCAAGCGCGATCGGGCCGAGGCGGTCTTCAACGTGTTGACCTGACACCGGGCAGGGCGGCGGCTCAGCTCTGGAGCATGACGCGGTCGAGCACTGGTACGAAACCCAGCTCTCGGTAGCGGCGGGCCGCCGCCTCGTCTCCGGCGGCGGCGAAGACGAGCACATCGTGGGCGACCTCCCGAGCCGCTTCACACACGGCGGCGAAGACGGCTTCACCGTGCCGGTCGTCGTGCGGGGCGTACACCGCGCCGAGGCGGGTCATGCCCGCGACCGTCCGGCTCCGGCTCGCCATCGCGACCGGTACGCCGTCGACCTCCCACAGCTGCATCCCGCCAAAGCTCAGGGGATCGTCGACGACGTAGGCCGGTTCGCTCGGATCGCCGGGAAATGCGGCCATCAGATCGGCGTACCACTTGATCAGAAGCGGGCGATCCGCGAGCGTGGCGAGGCGCGCGATACCCGGTACGCGCGGCGGCCGCTGGAACTCACCTAGGCGGAACAGGCGGACGCGCGAGCGTTCGCGGAGCGTGCCGCCGCGCCGCCGCCAGACGGCGGTGACTGTGTCCACGAGCCGGCCGTCCACCCCGAACGGTGGCCTGACGGGCAACGCGGCCAGCGCCTCCGCCGGCAGATCCGAGAGGACTGGCGGATGCGCGGGCGCTTGGACGAACGCGCCACCGCCGGTCCACCAACCGTAGAGCTGGTCGGGTGCACTGCTCGGGCGAGCGGACAGGTACGCCGCCTCGGTGAGCAGCACCGTGTTGTCGACGGGCCGCGTACGCAGGAAATCGCCCGCGGCGGCGAGGAAGACGTCGATGTCGGTCGTCGTGGACCAGGTCATCGCGCAAAGGTATCCCGCGCGTGGTCGCAGGTACGGCCTGCTTGCCGGACGGTGGCGTTGTCGGACGGTTTCGTTGTCGGACGGATTCGTTGTCGGACGGTGTCGTTAGGGTCGGCCGATGGGAATCCTGACCGACTACTTCGCCGCCACGCCGGCCGAGGCGGCGGCCTGCCAGGAGCACGGTCCGCTGCCGACCGACCTGCCGCAGCTGGCGGCGAAATGGGTGGAGCCGACGATCCTGCTGGGCCGATTGTGGGCGGCCGTCGACGGCGTCAAGTACAACCAGCGCAGGCACCACGGCGACGAGGAGATGCTGGAGCCGTCCGATGAGGAGGGTCCGTGGGTCATCCGGATCCGGGAGGAGTGCCGGGCCGCGATCGCGGGCATCCCCGACGAGCGGATTCCCGAGCTGGCCGCGAAGTGGAGCGAGGCCGAGGAGTGGATGAGGCCCGAGCCGGACTGGCTCGCGAAGCTCATCCCGGAGTTGCGGGCGGTGGCTCGGGCCGGGATCGGCGACCGCGCGATGTATGTCTGGATCTGCCTCTGACGGCGTCAGCGCCGGAACTCCAGGCCGCACGCGTCGTCGGCGTCACTGTCGGAGCGGATCACCAAACCCGATACGCTGCGGCGATGACGGAGCGGACCAGTGAGACGACGACCTTGTGGCGGCCGACCGGTCCCGAGGAACTGGAGCTCGTCCGGGCCTCGGGCTGGCGAGCGTGGCCGCCCCGGCTGCCCGACCAGCCGATCTTCTACCCCGTCCTGAACGAGCAGTACGCGATCATGATCGCCCGGGACTGGAACGTGCCCGCCTCGGGCGTCGGGTACGTGACGCGCTTCGAGGTGGAACGGGACTTCGCCGCCCGCTACCCGGTGCGGCAGGCGGGCGGGCGCGACATCCTCGAACTGTGGGTGCCCGCCGAGGAACTGGACGAGTTCAACGAGCACATCGTCGGGCTCATCGAGGTGGTCCACGAGTTCCGGCCCTGATCACGCCAGCCGCTCCCGGAGGACGACCTCAACCTTAGTTGAGGTCGATGCTACGGTCGGTGACATGCCCAGGGCGCATACCCCTTCGCACGAACTCACCGTCGGCCAGGTCGCCGAGCGTAGCGGCGTGGCCGTCTCGGCCCTGCACTTCTACGAGCGCAAAGGCCTCATCAGCAGTACGCGGTCGGCCACCAACCAGCGCCGCTACAGCCGGGACACGCTGCGCCGGGTGGCCTTCATCCGAGCCTCCCAGAACGTCGGCATCTCGTTGACGGCGATCCGGGCGGCGCTGGACGAGCTGCCCAGCGAACGCACCCCGACCCGCGAGGACTGGGAGCGGCTGTCCAGCGGCTGGCGAGCCGTCCTCGACGAGCGCATCGCCCAGCTTCAGGCGTTGCGCGACGACCTCACCGACTGCATCGGCTGTGGCTGCCTGTCGTTGCGGGCGTGCCACCTGACCAATCCACGCGACGTGCTGGGCGGCGACGGACCAGGGCCGCGCCGGTTGCTGCGTACGCGAGCCTGACCGTCAGGGCCGCCAGTCCTCGGCCAGCAACCCGAGCAGCACCTCGTCCAGGAACTCGCCCAGCACCCAGGCCGACTTGCGCAGTACGCCCTCGCGGACGAACCCGTTGCGCTCGGCGGAGCGCAGCATCGCGGTGTTGTCGGCCAGCGTCTCGATCTGCAGCCGGTGCAGGCCGCGTACGACGAAGCCGTAATGGCAGAGCACGGCGACCACGTCGGTGCCGTATCCCTGGCCGCGGGCGGACGGCAGCAAGCCCAGCCCGATGTGCGCCGACCGGTGGTGGGTGTCGATGCCCCACAGGGTCGCGACACCGACCAGAGTGCCGCCGGCCAGCTCGACCACGGAGAACGGAACATGCCCGGGCTCCTGGCCGTCCGCCACGAGCCGGGGATCCTTCGACGTGGGCGACATCGGCCGCCACGGCCCACTGTCCGCACGTGCGGCGTTCACCACATCGTTGAACAGCTCGGTCCGCAGAACCGGGATGTCCTCCTCATGCCGGGCGCGGAGCCCGACCTTGCTGCCCGTCAACATGTGATCTTCCTACCCAACCAGGCGTATCCCGGCAAACCAATTGCGCCGCGTGGCGGTCGAGGTCGGCGTGGTCGATCTTGCCATTGGGCAGCAGCGGCAGCTCGTCGAGGATGATCAACCGCAGCGGGAGGGCGGCGGCCGGCAGCGCGTCGAGCAGGTGCCGGCGGACGGCGCGGCGGTCGACCTCGCCGCCGA
>JABFYB010000251.1 GCA_013361475.1 Hamadaea sp. | reverse complement strand
GATTTTCCCGAGCGAACCCATGCCCGTTAGCGTAGTTTCTTCGATCGTGAGCACGCTGAAGGACCGCCTGACGGCGGACATGCGGAATGCGATGAAGGCCCGCGACGAGACCGTCACCCGGACGCTGCGGATGGCCTTGGCCGCCATCGGCAACGCCGAGGTCGCCGGCAAGGTCAAGAAGGAGCTGACCGACAGCGAAGTGCTGACGGTGCTCACCAAGGAGGCGAAGAAGCGCGCCGAGGCGTCGGAGGCGTTCGCCGGAGCCGGTCGCGCCGAGCAGGCCGCCGCGGAGAAGGCCGAGGAAGCCGTTCTGCTGGCGTACCTTCCGCAGCAGCTCACGGACGACGAGCTGACCGCGGCCGTGACCGCCGCGCTCGCCGGTGGTGACTTCTCCGGCCCGGGCTCGATGGGGCCGGCCATGAAGGCCGCGCGTGCCGCGGTCGGCGACAAGGCCGACGGCGGGCGAGTGAGCGCCGAGGTGAAGCGGCAGCTCGGCCTGTAAGCCCGAGTTGATCAGTCCGTCGCGGAATCGATCAGGACGCTGCGGACACGACACGCCGGTCGATCACGACCGATAGTTCATGATCGCGCAGAAAAGCCAGGCGCGCAGAAAGCCGGTGGGCAGAAAAAAGGGCAGAAAAAACCGGCGGTGGGGGCTCGCCAGATGGCCCCCGCCGCCGGTTTTTCTCACGCTGTGACCAGTTGCCTGGTGGTCTGCTCCTTGAGGGCGGTTTCGAACGTGCGGCGCCAGCTGATCACCTGTGGGTGGCGGCGGAGCAGCGCTCGCCGCTCACGCTCGGTCATTCCGCCCCACACGCCGAATTCGATGCGGTTGTCGAGTGCGTCTGCCAGGCACTCGTATCGCACCGGACAGCCCCGGCAGATGCGCTTCGCCACGTTCTGTTCCGCGCCCTGGACGAACAGTGCGTCCGGGTCTCCGTTCCGGCATGCAGCCATGCTGGGCCAGTCGGAATTCATGCTCCACGTCCCCCCTTGCGTTCCCCCTCGCCGCCCTTTGGGGTTTCCGACGCTCTCCCGCCCCGCGCAGGGCAGGCGAACGCAGACCTCCTCCCCGTCTTTACCCCTCGACGGGCGGCATTGCTCGCCGGACCATCATGCTCCGTAGTCAGGCGATTACGCAATGTTGTCGGCAAAATCGCCTCAAACGGATTTTTCTGCGCGCTTCGCTCCGGCGTGCCATATGTGGATCTTCTTCAACTGGGACGGGCCGATCCCTCCGAAGGGGGACCGGGTGACGTTGCCGTGGGGTTGGGCAACCGCACACCGGGGATCGTGCGTCTTGACCAACGAAGCTGGGCGCGATCGGTGTCGCTTTTCGCCCATCCCGAGCTGAGCAGCGCCTCGTTCCACGGCTGAGCAGCACCCGTCCCGGACCGGGCAGCGCCCCGTCCCAAGCTGAGCAGCGGCCCCACGCCGCTCCTCGTACACTGAGCCGACCGGAGGGAATACCCCGTTTCCCCCGTCATAGACCCCCAGGCGGTGAAGCCGGATGCGTAAAAGCGATCACAACGTGTTCGCGAATGTGTTGTCGCTGCTGATCTGCGGTGTGCTCGCGGGTGTCGTGGTGGCGGCGGCGGCGTTCCCGGCGATCGCGATGTCCGGGCTGGCGGCCAAGACGGGCGCGCAGGCGTTCGCGGATCTGCCGACCGAGCTGACGGTGAAGCGGTCGCCGCAGATGAGCAAGATCTATGCGAACGACGGCAAGACCCTGCTGGCGTCGATCTATGACGAGAACCGGCAGGACATCGCTTTGGACGAGATCCCCAAAGTGATGCAGCAGGCGATGATCGCCGCCGAGGATCACAAGTTCTACGAGCACAACGGCGTCGACGTCAAAGGCATCGCCCGCGCGTTCGTGGCGAACAAGAACTCCGGCGAGACCCAGCAGGGCGCCTCGACCCTGACCATGCAGTACGTCCGGCTGTCGATCACCTACGCCGCGAACAACCCGAACGACGTCCTCGACGCGGCCGTCGACACGAACGCCCGCAAGCTGCGCGAGGTGAAGTACTCGCTCGCGATCGAGAAGAAGCTGACGAAGGACCAGATCCTCGAGGGCTACCTCAACATCGCGTACTTCGGCAATCACGCGTACGGGATCTATGCGGCGTCGCAGGTCTACTTCGGCAAGGAGCCGAAGGACCTCACCGTCGAGGAGGCGGCCTTCCTCGCCGGCCTCGTCAAGTCGCCGAGCGCGTACAACCCCGTGCAGGACGACGGCTCCACCGACGAGACGGCGTACAAGGAGGGCAAGAACCGGCGCGACTGGGTCATCGACCAGATGCTGGAGATCGGCGCGATCTCAGCCGACCAGGCCGCCAAGGCGAAGGCGACCGATCTGAAGATCACCGGCAAGCCTGCGCCGAACGGGTGCACGGCGACGCTCGTCGCCAGCGCCGGCTTCTTCTGCGACTTCCTGCAACGCTGGTGGATGAACGAGCCCGCGTTCGGGGCCAACTCCTACGAGCGCGAGCGCGCGCTGAAGACCGGTGGCTACAAGATCATCTCGTCGCTGGACGTGCCGACGCAGAACGCCTCGAAGAAGAACGTCGAGAAGTACCTCAAGACCGGCAGCTCACATGCGCTGATGGTGGTCTCCGTCGAGCCCGGCTCCGGCAAGGTCCGGTCGATGGCGGTGAACCGCAACTTCAAGATCGACGATGCGGCGAGTCCCAAGAACGGCCCCTCGACCGACCCTGCCAAGCGCAAGCGGAACATCCGGGGCACCTACCCGAACACCGTGAACCCGCTGATGAGCGGCGACCAGTACGGCTACCAGTTCGGCTCGACCTTCAAGTTCTTCACCATGGTCGCGGCGCTGGAGAACGGCTACCCGCTCGACTACACCATCAACGCCGTCAGCCCGTTCGTCTCCAAGTTCCCGATCGCGTCCGGCCCCGCCAGCTGCGGCGGCTACTGGTGCCCGGTCAACGCCAACCCGAGCTGGATGAACGGCGTACGCAACATGTGGTCGGGCTTCGGCCGATCGGTCAACACCTACTTCGCCGCGCTGATCCAGCGGGTCGGACCGGAGAAGGCGGTCGCGGCCGCCAGGGAGCTCGGGCTGACCTTCCGGGGCGACCCCAAGACGTTCGGTACGGACGCGTACTTCGCCGCCCACCCGGACGCCTGGGGCGCGTTCACCCTCGGCGTCACCGAGAACACCCCGCTGGAGATGGCCAACGCGCTCGCGACGCTGGCCGCCGACGGCAAGTACTGCCAGCCGATCCCGGTCGAGGCGATCATCGACCACAACGGGGCCAACCTCGATGTCGCCAACCCGCGCTGTGAGCAGCGGGTCAAGGTCGAGGTTGCGCGGGGCTCCATCGACGCAGCTCGCTGCCCGGTCGGCGACAAGTCGCTGTGGGGCAAGTGCGAGGACGGCACCGCCCGGACGACCCGGGGCATCGTCGGCAAGCCGATCGCCGGCAAGACCGGAACCACCGACGACGAGCGCACCGCGTCCTTCATGATCACCACCAAGCAGCTGGCGGTCGCGGGGATCGTCGCCGACCCGGACTACATCCATCACAACGTCAGCCGGAAGAATCTCGGCGGCAAGGATCCGCACAGCGGGGTGGTGAACCCGGCGGTGGCGTACACGCTCAAGGACGCCATGAAGGGCAAGCCGTCGATCCAGTTCGACAAGCCCGGCTCCAAGATCGCCTTCGGGACGAAGGTCAGCATCCCCAACGTGACCTGCAAGTCCGTGGCCGACGCGACCTCGATCCTCAAGAACAAGGGCTTCACGGTCGACGTCGACAAGAAGCCGGTCGCCTCGGCCTGCCCGGCCGGAACGGTCGCGGGCACCAGCCCGAGCGGCTCGACCAGCAAGGGCAGCAATGTCACGCTGCAGATCAGCGCGGGTGGCGGTGGCCCGGGCGGGCCGGGTGGCCCCGGCGGCCCGACGACGCCGCCCCGCCGCAACGACGGTGCCCAGACCTGGCTCTGCCCGCCGTTCTGCCTCCCGGAGGACCCCGTCCAGCTCGTGCCGTGACCGCCCTGGACGGGCTGCTCGTCAGAAGATGGCGCGCAGCCCGTCCAGGTCGTGCACGTCGGTCGCCTGCGCCTCGATCTCCAGCACCGGCACGTGGCCGAAGTCCCGCGTGAACCGCGAGATCACCGCTCGCTCCCGGGCCGCCTGCGCGGCCAGCGCCGCGTGCACCCGCAAGGCGTCCGCGGTCAGGTCGGAGACGCCGTCCAGCTCGTCCGCCGCCGCCAGCGCGGTCTCCGCGTCCAACTCCACCAGACAATGGTGTACGCGATTGAGCACGAGCCCGGCCAGCGGCATCCGTTCGACGCCCAGCCGGGAGGCGAAGAAGGCGGCCTCGCGTACGGCGTCGGGTTCGGGCGCGGCCACGACGAGGAAAGCCGTCTGCGGATCCTGCAGGACGCGATAGGTCTGCTCGGCCCGTTCCCGGAAGCCGCCGAACATCGAGTCCAGCGCCGAGACGAAGCCCGACAGGTCGGAGAGCAACTGGGCGCCGAGGATCTTCTGCACGGTCTTCGAGACGACCCCGAAACCGGCGGTCACCAGGGAGAACATGCTCCGGCCGCCGGCCTTGGCCGGGGCGAGCAGCAGACGCAGCATGCGGCCGTCGAGGAACCGGCCCAGGCGGGCCGGCGCGTCCAGGAAGTCCAGGGCGGATCGGGACGGCGGGGTGTCGACGACGATCAGGTCCCACTCGTCGGTGGCTCGGAGCTGGCTGAGCTTCTCCATCGCCATGTACTCCTGCGTACCGGAGAAGGTGGAGCTCATCGCCTGGTAGAAGGGGTTGGCGAAGATCTCGGCCGCCCGCCGGGGCTCGGTGTGCGCCGCGACGATCTCGTCGAACGTGCGCTTCATGTCGAGCATCATGGCGTTCAGCTCGCCGCCGCCGTCGCTGTCTCCGGCGAGCCCGGGGACCGCCCGAGGCGTGTTGTCCAGTTCAGTCAGGCCGAGGGACTGGGCCAACCGGCGGGCCGGGTCGATCGTGAGCACGACCGTACGCCGTCCGTGCTTCTCGGCGGCTCTCAGGGCCAGCGCGGCGGCCGTGGTGGTCTTGCCGACCCCGCCCGAGCCACAGCAGACCACGATCCGGACCTCGGGGTCGCCGATGACGGCGTCGACGTCCAGCACGGGCTGATCACCGCTCATGCGATCACCGTCCTACGGCCGGCGCTCGCCTGAGGAGAACTGTGCTTGCTGATGATCAGCCTGCGGCTGCTCATGCCGATCACCGTCCTACGGCCGGCGCTCGCCTGAGGGGAACTGTGCTTGCTGATGATCAGCCTGCGGCTGCTCATGCCGCCGCCCCCAGGAGGCGGCCGATCTCCCGCAGCGCGGCGAAGTCGATGCCGCCGGGCATCAGCGGCAGCTCGACGATCGGCCGGCCCACCTCGTCCAGCTCGTCCCGGAGGTCGGTCTCGATGGCGCGCCGGGCGAGATAGGCCTGCGCCTGCTCCTGCAGCCCGATGACGGTCGGCCGATCCGTGGCCAGGCCCGCTGCGGCCAGACCTCGGCGCAACTCCGCCTGCGTCACTTTGCGTACCCCTTCGAGCAACGGCGGATGCGCGGCGTTGACGATCACCTTGCCCACCGGGATGCCGAGACCACGCAGCTCGCCGGCGGCGTCGATGGTCTCCTGCACGGGCATCTCCTCCAGCAGGGTGACCAGGTGGACCGCGGTCATGGGGGAGCGCAGAAGGGCCGCGACGCCCTCGCTCTGGGTCTTGATCGGCCCCATTTTGGCCAGTTTGGCGGCCTCGGCGGTGACGTTGAGGAAGCGGCCGATCCGCCCGGTGGGCGGGGCGTCGAGGACGACCGCGTGATAGACCCGTTTGCCCTGCCCGTCGGTCCGGGTGGTGGCCTCCTTGACCTTGCCGGTCAACAGCACGTCGCGCAGCCCGGGGGCGATGGTCGTAGCGAAGTCGATGGCACCGACCTTGCGCAGCGCCCGCCCGGCCGCGCCCAGGTGATAGAAGAGCGTGAGGTACTCCAGCAGCGCTTCCTCGGGGTCGACCGCCAAAGCGCGGACCTCACCGCCGCCGGGTGTCGTCGCGATCGTCCGTTCCTCGTAGGGCAGCGGGTCGCGACCGAAGAGCTGGGCGATGCCCTGCCGGTCCTCCACCTCGACCAGGAGGGTGCGCCGCCCGCCGGCCGCGAGCGCCAGGGCGAGCGCGGCGGCGACGGTGGTCTTGCCGACCCCGCCCTTCCCGGTGACCACATGGAGGCGGGCCGGCCACTGGTTGGCGGCCGGCCCGTCGCTCGAAGCCGAGGTAGTCACACTGCTGAGGCTACCTGTTGTGCAGGTCTTTACTTCGACTGCACGTCGCAGACCCACCAGCCCTGGTCGTTGATCGTGGTCAGCACCAGCTCCTGCTTGCTGACCTTCTCATCGGCCGTGGTCATGGTGAGTTTGACGGTGACCTTCGCGTCCTTCTCGGTCGTGTCGCTGACCGCCGGGGTGTCCCAGGTGAAGGTGGGCTTCGAGTAGGTGTCGCCCAGCTTCTTGATCGCGTCGATCTGCGAGGTGATCGTCTTGGCGTCGCGCGCCTGGGCGCAGACCGTCTTCTCCGCGTCGGTGACGCTCTGGTCCTTGTAGAAGGCCTCCAGGAAGGCGGTCGCCGCGGCCTTGGGGTCGGCCGCGCCCTGCCCGCCCTGGTCGGTGTTCTTCAGCAGGAAGTACGCGCCGACGCCGCCGCCGAGGCAGAGGACCAGCACGACGGCGAGCGTGATGCCGATGATCATCGGCGCCTTGCTCTTCTTCTTCGGCTGCTCCGGCTGGCCGGGGAAGCCGGTCGTCGGGTAGCCGGCGCCCGGGTAGGTCTGCCCGGTCGTCGGGTACGCCTGCCCGGAGGTCGGGTACGCCCCGGCCGGGTAGCCGCCGCCCGAGGTCGGGCCGCCCGAGGTCGGCGGAGTGCCGTACGCCGGGGGCACCTGGGCGGCGCCCGGGTTGTACTGCGGCTGGG
>JABFYB010000426.1 GCA_013361475.1 Hamadaea sp. | reverse complement strand
AAGGAGGTGAAGGCATTGAGTGAGTTGACCGCGAGATTCGACCTGCCGCTGGGCGTACGCGCACCCGGCGCGGCTCGGACGTTGGTCCGGGACATGCTGGTGGCCTGGGACCTTCCGGACACCGGCTGGCTCGACGACGCCGAATTGCTCGTCAGCGAACTCGTCAGCAATGCCGTCCGCCATGGTGGCGGCTGTATCGAGCTGAGTGTGCAGTCACACGAGCAAGGTGTCACGATCAAGGCGGCCGACGGCTCGTCCGTGGTGCCGCGGCGACGGGACCCCGGGGACGACGGCGGCTTCGGGCTGCAGATCATCGAGGCCATCTCGGAAGGGTGGGGCGTGGAAGAGTTTCAGGGCGGCAAGCGGGTCTGGGTGCGGTTGGGCGCATGCCCGCCGGCCGTGGCGTTCTGAGGGCGAGGCGTTGATGCTGACCATCACCGATCGTTGGGAGGGCCCGGTCGCGTATCTCGAGCTGGCGGGCGAACTCGATCTGTTGACCGGCGTCGACCTGCTCGCGGCGGTCGAGAAGGCGAGTGAGGCGACCGAGATCCTCGTGGACTGCCAAGAGTTGCGGTTCTGCGACTCCTCCGGCATCGGCACGCTCGTCCGGGCCCGGGACGCCGCCCGCGCGGCGGGCAGTGACCTGCGGTTGATCGGCGTCACCGGATTGGTGCACCGGGTCCTGCTCGTCACCGGTGTGCTGGCCGAGCTGACCGGCGGCGAGGCGCTCAGCGAGTAGTAGCCGCCGTGATCACGTCGTCGAGAACCTCACGGGAGTTGCGCAGCTCCCCGATCAGCCGGTCGATGCGGTCGCGCTCGGCGGTCAGGTCGTCGACGAGCTGGGCGTCGGCGATCTCGGACGGTCCGCCGTCGGCGTCGCGCATGCACGGCAGGAGCTGGGCGATCTTCCGGCTGTGGAGGCCGGCGGCGAACAATTCCTGGATGCGGATCACCCGGTCGACCGCGCGCTCGGGATAGTCACGCTGGCCGCCCGGCGTACGGTCGGCGATCAGCAGCCCTTGCTGCTCGTAGTACCGCAGCGAGCGTTCGCTCACCCCGGTCCGGCGGGCCAGCTCACCGATGCGCATCCGCCGAACCTCCGCGAGAACGACTTGAACTTGACACTGATGTCAAGTCTTACCGTCCTGGCATGGCATACGCAAACCTCTTCGACTACAGCCCGATCACCGAGCGGCCGCGGATCAGCTGGCCGGACGGGAAGAAGGTCGCCTTCTACGTCGGGCTCAACATCGAGCACTTCCTCCTCGACCGGCCGTCGACCAGCATCTGGCCCGGCACCGCCGATCTCGTGCCGGACGCGCTCAACTACGGCTGGCGTGACTACGGCGTACGCGTCGGGGTGTGGCGGACGGCCGAGAGCCTGGACCGGCACGGCATCCGGGCCAGTGTGCTGCTGAACTCCGATGTCGCCCGGCACTATCCGCAGATCATCCAGGCCGGGCGTGACCGGAACTGGGCCTGGCTCGCCCACGGGCGTACCAACTCGATCCTGCAGGCGAACATGGATCCGGATGAGGAGAAGGTATTCCTGACCGACGTCGTGGACACCATCGAGGCGGCGACCGGGCAACGCCCGCGCGGCTGGATGGGACCGGGGCTCACCGAGACCTTCGAGACGCCTCGGCTGCTCGCCGAGCTGGGCCTGGACTACGTGCTGGACTGGACCAACGACGACCAGCCGTATCGGCTGAACGTGCCGGGCCTGATCAGCGTCCCCTACTCGGTCGAGCTGAACGATCTGGGGTTGTTCGGCAAGGGCACCAGTGGTCCGGAGTTCGTCCGGATCGTGCAGGACCAGTATGAGCAGTTGCTGGCCGACTCGCAGGACAGCGGCCGGGTGATGGCCCTCGCGCTGCACCCGTTCGTGACCGGGCAGCCGTTCCGGGCCAAGTACGTCGACCAGGCGCTGGCGTTCCTCGCGGCCCAGCCGGACGTCTGGCTCACCACCAGCGACGAGATCGCCTCGCACTACGTGCGGTCGGTCAGTTCCGGGTCACGTGAAAGAGGCTGACGACGCCGGGTCCGTCGGCGATCGCCCAGGGGGCCTGCTCGTCGATCCGGCCGACCGGGCCGTGGATCATGCCCGCCACGCGAGGTGTGCCACCGGTCAGGTCGAGGACGCGAGCAGGCCGCCCGTCGCTCATGAGCGCCAGCGCGATGGGCTCGTCGCCGAATCCCGGTACGCCGATGACGGTCTCGACGCCGGGCAGGTCGACATCGGCGGTGACGGCGCGGGGCGGCGTTGGGCGTACCCGCTGATCTCCTGGCAGCGCCCGCAGCGTCGTGCCGGTGACCGCGTGGACCACCTGGCGATCGCCGAGATCGGCCGTGACCAGTGCGCGGCCGTCCGGTTCGACGGTGAGCCGATTGGCGACGCCGGCGGGCAGGCTGGCCCGGCGGCGGAAGACGGCCGAACGGACACTGACCGCGCCGTCGAGGCTGCGCCGGGTGACGCGGGTGAGCCGGGCGGGGCCGAGCCGGTCACGGACCGACAGGAAGACCGGGACCACCGCGCGGCCCTGCGCGTCGGCGGTGACCGTGACCTCGTGCTCGCGGGAGCGGAAGGTCACCAGTTCACCGGCGTCGAGCCCGGTGAGGGTGACCAGTTGTACGCCGAGCGCGGTCAACCCGGCCGTGTACGCCGACCAGTCCTGCCGTTCGGGCAGTGCGACGGCGTCGTCGGGCTGCCACTTGTTCCACTGCGGATGCTGGTCCACCCAGGACAGTGCGGGATCGGTGTGCTCCACGATGATCGGGCAGTCGTCGATGTAGATCACCTGGGCGAAGCCGGCCATCGTGGCCGCCTCGTCGGCGCTCAGCGACGTCGGCTGGCCGAAGTCGACGCAGCGCACACCCCGCCCGGTACGCACGATCAGCCGCACCCGGTCGGCGATCGGCTCGGCCAGCGCCGAATATCCGAAATGGACTCGGAGGGTGTCGGCGTTCCGCTGGTCGACGTGGATGTGCTCGGGAACGGCCGGTCCGCCGGAGACCACCTCGAACCCGCCGTACGCGCCGATGCCGGTGAACGTGGCGTCGCCGGAGGTGCCGAGGCTGTCGGGGCTGATCGTCTGGTCGGGGGAGCCGCCCTGGGAGCAGAAGACGACCACCTGCATCGGATTGTCACTGGATTTGACCAGGCGTACGCGATCCCAGCTGAGCCCGGCGTGCAACAGCACCGCCCCGCCGTAGACCCGGACCGGCCCGCCGATCGTCATCCCGTCGGGGCTCGCGTACGCCGACTCGTAGGCGAGCTGGCCGTCGGCGAACCCGATATCCGGCAGCCGCGGGCCGTCGATGGCGAACGAGTGGCCGCCCAGCGCGGTGCCGCCGACGGCGGACGGGGTGAACGCGTCCATGATGGACTGTTCGATCTCGCTCTCCGCGATCCCCGGGATCCCGGCCGCGTGGATGTGCAGCGACCAGTCCCGCACGATGACGCGTACCTTCTGCTCCGGTGCGCCGAGCAGCGTCAGGTCGCAGAAGAAGGTGCCGTCGACGTCGGCCGTGAACGGGTCCGGCAGAACCGGCTTGCCCGCGTAGTCGAGGTCGACGTGCGGGGTCGTCCCGGCCGGCCGCCAGTGCGGGGTGACCGACGCCGACGTCACCAGCGCCGGCGGCAATGCGGGAAGCCGATTCTGCACCAGCTGCTCGATCGCCCCGCCGCTGACGAACAATCCCCAGTCCTGTCCCGGGAACAGCCGCTCGACCGCCGGCCCGGCCGGGTCGAAGCGAACGGCGATCGCGGTCCCGGCCAGCACCACCGACGACGTCGTGGGCGCGGGCAGACCCAGTGCCTCGACGACGGCGCCCAGCTCGATCCGGATCTGGCCGGACAGCGCCGCCACGATCGCCGCGTGCGCGGCTCCGGCGGCGGCCGCGACGGGGCCGGCGTCGACGTCGACGACCCGCAAGACGGCCGCACCGCCGTCGCTGCTCAGTTCGAGGATCAGCCCGACCCGGCTGACCGGCGTACGCACCGCGGCGGGCTCGTCGTTGGGCGCGTTGAGCAGGTCGTCGCGGGAGACGACGAACACGTCGACCGGCACCCGGATGCGCACGACGGTGCCGGTGGGATCGAACCGGACCGGTTCGTCGGCCACGTCGAGGTGGTCCACGTAGAACTCGCCGAGCGGCGGAAGGCTGGCCGCGCGGAGGCGCTCGTGCACCGATCGGGCCACGAGCACTCCGAGGATCTCGGCGCGGATGTGGAGTTCGACGGTCATCAGGCCCCCAGCGACTGTTCACTCACCCGCCCAGCGGCAGCCTGACGGTGTCGACCAGTTCACTCAACGACGACGGGAGGACTTCGGTCTCGGGCGGGCCTGCCCCGGCGCCCGTCAGGTGCGGGGTCACGGGACGGCGAGGAGCGGTGTCAGCAGGCTCGGAGTCAGGCCTGCACCTCGCTCAACGGCACCTCGCTGTCGGCGAGCACGCCGAGGTCGACGGGCTTCCGCAGGCGGATCAGCCGCTGGATGTCGTCGGTGACGTCCCAGACGTTGACGTTCATGCCGGCCAGGACGCGTCCGTCGCGGGTCCAGAACGCGACGAACTCGCGGCGGTCACGGTCGCCGCGGAACACGAGCCGGTCGGCGTCGCCGGGCGCGGCGAATCCGGCGTACTCGGCGCCGAGGTCGTACTGGTCGGTGAAGAAGAACGGCAGCCGGTCGGGTGGCACGGGCAGGCCGAGCATGGCGCGGGCGGCCTCCGGCCCGCCGTCCAGGGCGTTGGCCCAGTGCTCGGTGCGGATGTGGCGGCCGAAGACCGGATGGAACGCGCAGGCGACGTCACCGGCGGCGAAGATGTCCGGATCCGAGGTGCGGTGCTGGGAGTCGACGACGACGCCGTTGCCGACGTCGAGTCCGGCCCGGACGGCGAGGTCGTCGTTCGGCCGCGCGCCCACGCCCACGATGACGACGTCGGCAGGCAGGTCGGTGCCGTCCGCGAGACCGACGCCGCGGACGCTGCCGTCGCCGTCGAACCGGTCGACCTGCGCGCCGAACCGGAACGTCACGCCGTGGTCGCGGTGCAGGTCCGCGAAGACCCGCGCGAGTTCGGGGCCGAGCACGCCGAGCAACGGCAGGCTCGCCGTCTCCACGACCGTCACGTGCGCACCGCGCGTGCGGGCCGCCGCCGCGATCTCCAGGCCGATCCAGCCCGCTCCCACGATCACCACGTGTACGCCGTCCCGCAGCGCTTCGGAGACGCGGTCGCTGTCGGCGAGCGTACGCAGATAGAGCACGCCGTCGAGGTCGGCGCCGGGCACGGGCAGCCGTCGCGGCGACGAGCCGGTCGTCAGGAGCAGCTTGTCGTAGGGCAGCACCTCGCCGGCGTCCGTCGTGATCCGGTGCGCGTTGCGGTCGATGTCGGCCACCGTCGTCGCCGTGCGGACCTCGACGCTGCTTTCGGCGTACCAGCTGGGTTTGTGGACGTAGACCTCCTCCCGCGGCGTCGCCCCGAGCAGGAGGCCCTTGGACAGCGGCGGCCGTTCGTAGGGCAGCTCGGTCTCCGAGCCGATCAGCGTGATGTCGCCGTCGAAGCCCTCGTCGCGCAGCGTCTGGGCGGCTTTGGCGCCGGCGAGCCCGGCACCGACGATGATGTGTCGCATGTGGACGTCCTTTCAGCGGGGCTGGGTGAGCGCGAGGAATTCGGCCCGGGAGCGGGCGTCCTCGCGCAGGGTGCCCAGCAGGGTCGAGGTGACGGTGGTGGCGCCGGTGGCCTGTACGCCGCGCAGCGTCATGCACAGGTGCTCGGCCTGGATGACGACGCCGACGCCGTTGGGGGAGAGCTGGTCGGACAGCCAGTCGGCGATCTGCTTGGTGAGCCGTTCCTGCACCTGCGGCCCGTGTGCGAACAGTTCGACGACGCGGGCGAGTTTGGACAGTCCGAGGATGCGTTCGCCCGGCAGGTAGCCGACGTGCGCGACGCCGACGAACGGCAGCAGATGGTGCTCGCACACCGACCGGATCGGGATGTCGCGGGCGAGGACCAGCTCGTCGTAGCCCTCGTCGTTGGGGAACGTGGTCGGCCGGAACGGGCGCGGACTGAGCAGGTCGGCGTAGGCGCGGACCATGCGAGCCGGCGTCTCCCGCATGCTCTCCGAGCCGATGTCCAGCCCGAGCGCGGTCAGGAACGCGGTGGCCGCTTGCTCGGCGGCGATCAGGTCGCGCTCGGGTACTCGCGGGCGCACGGCGGTCACTTGCATGATCACTCCCATGTTTTCGCCAACTGCAGTTGGTCTTATTCGCATCCTCCATCCGAGGCGGCATTATTTCAATAGCCGACGTTGGTGATATTCTGGTGGCGTGGCGGAACACGTGTGGCAGTCGGTGTCGGCGCTGGCCGACCCGGTCCGGCGCGCCCTGTTCGACCACGTGCGCCGCCAGCACCGCCCGGTGACCCGCGAGGAGGCGGCCGACGCCTGCGGCGTCTCGCGCAACCTCGCCGCGTTCCACCTCGACAAACTCGCCGAGACCGGGCTTTTGCGGACGGCGTACGAGGCGCCGGCGGACCGGCCCCGAGGGCGCGGTCGCACCCCGAAGGTCTACTCGGCCGGGGAAGACCTCGAAGTCGCGATCCCGCCCCGGCGCTACGAGCTGATCGCCAGCGTCCTCGCCGCCGCCGTCGCCCGGAGACCGTCCCACGCCGGAGACGCCGCCCGGGAAGAGGCGTACGCCCGCGGCCGCTCGCACAGCACGCCGGTCAACGGACTGACCGAGGCCGCCCGGGTGCTGGACGACCTCGGCTTCGAACCCGAACTCGAACCCGGCGATCCCGACCGGCTGATCCTGCGCAACTGCCCGTTCCACGCGCTGGCCGCCGAGCAGACCGAACTCGTCTGCGGCCTGAACCACGCATACGTCGAAGGCGTGGTCTCCGGCGATCCGGACCTCGCCGCCCGGTTGGCGCCCCGGCCCGACGCGTGCTGCGTCGAGATCTGCCGCCCTAGGCCGCCAC
>JABFYB010000424.1 GCA_013361475.1 Hamadaea sp. | reverse complement strand
AGCGAACGGTAGCGGGGCAGCAGATGGGGGTGGTTGCGGGCGAGCCAGGCGGCATACCACTCCTTCGCCCCGGTACGCAGATGCAGCGGGATCGGCATCACTCCGGCCGCTCCCGCGGCCGCGATCGCCGAAACGGTCTCGCCGATCGACTCCTCGGTGTCGGTGAGCCCGGGCAGGATCGGTGCCATGAGGACGTTGACCTCGAATCCGGCGTCGGACAAGCGGCGCACCACGTCGAGGCGGCGCTGCGGGCTCGGCGTACCCGGTTCGACGGTGCGCCAGAGGGTTTCGTCGACGAAGCCGATGGACAGCGCGAGCCGGACCGTGGTCACCGCGGCGGCCTGCTTCAGGAGGTCGAGGTCGCGCAGGATCAACGTGCCCTTGGTCAGGATGGAGAACGGGTTCGCGAAGTCGCGCAACGCGGTCAGGATCTCGCGCATGAGCCCGTAGCGGCCCTCGGCCCGTTGATAGCAGTCCACATTGGTGCCCATGGCGATCGGCGCGCCGGTCCAGGACGGCCGGGCCAGTTCCCGGCGGAGCACCTGACCGGCGTTGACCTTGACGATTACCTTGCTGTCGAAGTCGTGCCCCGAGTCGAGGTCGAGGTAGGTGTGGGTGTTGCGGGCGAAGCAGTTGTGGCTGACCACCCCGTTGGCGATGAAGTCGCCCGAGCCGGTGGTGATGTCGAACAGGTTCTGCCGCTTCTCCAGCGGTTCGACGTGCACGACGTCGAGACCGCCGATGGAGCTCACGTACGCGCCCTCCAGCGGGCCGGCCGGCGGTTCCTGACCGAATCCGGCGAGCCGGTCGCCCTCGGCGACGTGCCGCCAGCCCTTCGTCGTGAGGAACCGGTGATCGCCGCTCGCCACGAGCTGGGTGCCGTCGGCCAGGGTCACCCGGAACGCGGGCTTGTACGCGATCCAGTGGTCGAGCACCTCGGTCACCGCGTAGCGGCGGCGCGACCCGAACCGGACGGTGCCGTAGACCTTGTCGCCGACCCGCAGCTCGGCCAGCGGACGGGTGTGGCCGTCGGCCATCAGGATCTGGGTATCGCCCGCGAGGCAGTAGACGCAGGCGTGCGAGCAGCCGCGATAGGGGTTGACCGTCCACTCGAACGGCACCTGCGACTGGCTGGGCACTCGGTTGAGCAGCGACTTGGCGTTGATCTCGTAGAACGTCATCCCGGCGAAGCCCGGCGTGTCGAACGTCCGTGCGACCGCGCCCGGGATGTCGAACAGACCCGGCTGCATCGGCGGCAGGGGTGGGGTCGCCGACGCAGCCGGAAATTCAGGGGAGGGTGAAGCTGAAGAAGCAGCTTGGCCGAGCCATCGCATACGTCGATTAGAACACGTGTTCTAGTGCAGGGTCAAGCCGATCAGGGCCGCCGTCACGGCGATCTCGGTCGCCGCGCCCAAGACGTCTCCGGTGATCCCGCCCAGTCGGCGTACCAGATGAAACAGGAGAAGAAGCACCGCGAGCAGGGCGAGGGCGACGGCGGCCGGGCCTTGCCACGGACGGCCCGGCACGGCGGGGATCGCGAGCGCTGCCACCGCGAGTGCGCTGAGCAGCGCGACCACCCGCGGCACCGTCCCCGCCACGAACGCGCCGAGCCCGTCCGGCCGGGCCGAGGGGATGCCCTGCGCGCAGGCCAGCGTGATGGCGCAGCGGCCGGCCGCGAACGCCGCAACCACCGTCCAGAAGGGAGCCTGAGCGAGCGTGAGTGTCTGGAGCAGCAGCGCCAGCACGAGCGCGACCACACCGAACGGGCCGACCTCGGGCGACTTCATGATGCGCAAGGCCCGCTCACGGTCGCGATAGGACCCGATGGCGTCCACAGTGTCCGCGAGCCCGTCCAGGTGCAGGCCACGGGTCAGCAGCGCGGCCAGACCCACGGTCAGCGCCCCGGCGATCGGCGCGGCGGTCACCTCGCGCAGACCCGCGAGCACCGCACCCAGCAGCGCCCCGAGCAGCGCGCCCAGCCAGGGCGCCAGGGCCATCGCCCGCCCGGCCACGCGCCGGTCCAGGACGCCGGTCCGGACCGGCGCGACCGTGAAAGTCGTCAGCGCCAGGCGTAGCGCGTCACTCCAGGCCGTCGGCGGCATCGATCTCCGCCTTCTCTTCCGCTTCTTCAGCTGGTACGCCGTCAGCCGTCTCCGGCAAGGTGGCCCGTCCGGTGGCGGGCGCCCCGGCAGCCATCGCGGTCTGGGCGAGGCTGATCGCGGATTGGACGATGGGCAGCGCAGCGAGCGCCGAGGAGCCTTCGCCCAGGCCGAGCCGCAGGTCGAGGAACGGATCGAGGCCGAGGACGTCGGCACCCTGGATCGTGGCCGGATCGCCACCCGCGTCGGGCAGCAGGCACCAGTGCCGCACCTGTCCGGCGAGATCCCGGGCGAGCAGGGCGGAAGCCACCCCGACCGGCCCGTCGATCATGACCGGCGTACGCCGTGCGGTCGCGCCCAGCAGCATGCCGACCGCGATGGCGAAGTCGACGCCACCGATGCGGGCCAGCAACGTCTTCGGCGACAGCGAGTCGTTGCGCAGCCGGCTCAGCGCATCGCGAGCGGCGGCGCAACGCTTCATCCACGAGTTGTCGTCCACCCGGCCGTCGGCGCTCACCCGGCGGCCGAGCAAGGCGGCGACCTCACCCGAGGTCATCGCCGAGACGAGGGTCGCCGCCACGGTGTCCGCACCCGCGCCGCAGGCGCCCAGCACGACGAGGTCGACCCCGGCGTCCACCGCCTCCTCGGCGAGCCGCCAGCCGTGGCGTAGCCCCGCCTCCACGGCCTCGGGCGTCGCCGCGTCGACCCATTCGATGTCACCCGCGGTCGCCGCGTCGACGACCTGGATGGTCGCCCCGGTACGCGCGGCCAGCAGCCCGATCGGGCCGGTGCCGGAGCGCGCCTGTGCGGCCCAGTGCGCGGAGTCGCCCGGCTCCACGCCGGCCGCGATGTTGCCCTCGTGGTCGGCGTACAGGAGCATCATGCGTACCGAGCGCCAGGGATGCGGCGTCGCCGTCCGCTGCGTCGCCGCGGCGAACTGGATCGGTTTGGCGAGCTTGCCGAAGCCCGAGCCTGGCAGGTCCAGCGCGGCGAGCCGGGCCTTGGCGTCCCGCTCGGCCTCCTCGTCCGGCAGCGGCAGCTCCATGTTGGCCTGGATGACCAGCCCGGTCGCGATCATCGGCAGCGCCATCGTCGGCGCGGTGAGCGCGCCCGGCGCCTCAGCGGAGTCGGGCTCCGCGACCGGCGTGATGACCTCCGGGACGTCCATCTCGACCGCCTGAGCGGGCTGCGAGGTGATCACCGGGCGGGCCGGCCGGCTCTCGGCCGCCGGAGCGCCTTGCGGTTTCAACCAGGTGGTCTGCCCGGCGATGACCAGGGCGACCTGTTCGGTGGCGTCCGCCACGATCTGGTTGATCTCCCCGACCAGATCGGCGAAGTCCGCGCCGGACTCCGTCGCGGGGACGAGGCTGAGCCCGACCTCCGGGCTGACGAGCACGACCTTGGCCGGGCACGCCGCGACCGAACGCCCGAGCGCGTCGATCCGCTCCCGGCGCTCCTCCTTGGTCAGCGGCAGCAGCCGGGTCGCCCAGCCACCGAGATCGTCGACGAGCAGCACCTCACCTGCTTCCGCCGTACGCAGCGCGACCAGCAGATCCGTGGAGTCCTCAAGCTCCTCGGTGGTCCACTCGGCCGGGCGCCGGGACTGGTGCGCCTCGATGCGCTGCTGCCATGCCTCGTCGGCGGGATCGGTCTGCGCCGTCGCCACGTAGCGCACCGGGCCGCCGGCCGCCGCCTCGGCGGCGAGCGTCTCGGCGAAGTCGGACTTGCCGGACCGGATGCCGCCCAGCACGAGCGTGGCCGTCCACTGGTCATGAGCCATGGCACGTAATCTAATGGCTTGTTGGTCTTGCCCGCAGCGAGGGAGGCACGGCGATGGCGTGGACATGGCGTTATGAGGACGCGGACGGCAAACCGGTCGAACACCCGGCCGAGTCGTTCGGCGGGCAGGCCGACGCCGAGTCTTGGCTGGGTCAGACCTGGAAAGAGGCGGTCGCGGCCGGTGCGGCCACCGCGATACTCGTCGAGGACGACCGGGTCGAGTACCGGATGAGCCTCCTCGCTCCGTAGCTTCCCGCGTTCGCTTCGCGCTCGGGTTATCGCGCTGGATCAGGGTTCCGGGTCGAATCTTGACCCAAGATTCGACCCGGAACCCTGATCCAGCGCTCACGTGTGGTGGATCTGGTGCCAACGGGGCGGGGTCAGGGGCGCTGCGCGGGCGACTGAGTCTGGCCGGGGTCGCGCTCGACGACCGGCTCCAGCACCTCGTCGATCGCCTTGAGCAGGTCCGCGCCGAGCTTGACGCCGGACGCCTTGACGGTGTCCCGAAGCTGCTCGGGCCGGGTCGCGCCGACGATCGCGCTGGACACGTTCGGGTTCTGGAGCACCCAGGCCACCGCGAGCTGGGCCAGCGTGAGGTCGGCCTGCTCGGCGATCGGCTTGAGCTGCTGCACCCGGGTCAGCACGTCGTCGGCGAGCCACTTCTGGATGAAGTGCGAGTTGGCCTCGTCGGTCGCCCGGGAACCGGCGGGCGGCGGCTGGCCCGGCAGGTACTTGCCGGTCAGGACGCCCTGCGCCATCGGCGACCAGACGATCTGGCCGAGCCCCAGCTCCTCGGAGGTGGGGACGACCTCGGCCTCGATGACCCGCCACAGCATGGAGTACTGCGGCTGCGAGGAGACCAGCGGAATGCGCAGCTCGCTCGCGAGCGCGTGCGCCTGCCGGATCTGCTCGGCGGTCCACTCCGAGACGCCGATGTAGTGGGCCTTCCCCGCGTGGACGATGTCGGCGAACGCCACCATCGTCTCCTCCAGCGGAGTGCTGTAGTCGAAGCGGTGCGCCTGGTAGAGGTCGACGTAGTCGGTCTGCAGCCGGCGCAGCGACCCGTCGATCGACTCCATGACGTGCTTACGGGACAGGCCACGGTCGTTGCGGCCCGGCCCGGTCGGCCAGTAGACCTTGGTGAAGATCTCCAGCCCCGCCCGGCGCTCGCCCTTGAGCGCCCGGCCCAGCACCTCCTCGGCGCGGGTCCCGGCGTACACGTCGGCGGTGTCGAAGGTCGTGATGCCGAGGTCCAGCGCTTCGCGTACGCACGCCTGCGCGGCCTCCTCCTCGACCTGAGAGCCGTGCGTGATCCAGTTGCCGTAGGAGATTTCACTGACGAGCAGGCCAGAGCGGCCGAGATGACGGAACTCCATGCAACCGACCCTATCGGGGTCAGCCACCGGTGAGCCTCTCGGGTGAGCGCAGTGAGGCGTGCCTCTCGGGTGAGCGCAGTGAGCCGTGCCTCTCGGGTGCGCCGCCAGGTGTGCGGTCAGAGCACCGGTTTGGTGTCCGCCAGCAGCCGGTCGATCTCCTCGATGACGGCGATCCGGCTGCCCAGCTCCATGTCGATCAGCGGCCGGCCGCGCCGGTCGAGCGCACCCCACTTGCCCTGCGGGCTGGCGACGAGGAACGCGACCGGGTGGATGACCAGGGCCGGGTGCACCGGCGGAACGACCATCTTGCCGGTCTTGTCGACGACGCCCTTGCGGCCGCCGTTGTCCACGATCGCGAGGCCCTCGTCGGTGAAGCCGTCGACGTAGCGCCCGTCGGTGAGCGCGGTGGCGAACGCCGCGAACTGCGTCGGCACCACGACCTTGCCGGACTTGTCGACCGCGCCCCAGCCGCCCCGGCGTACCGCGGCGACACCCCGGCGGAAGGGACGGACGTCGTCGAAGCCACCGGGGATCACGATCCGGTTCTTCTTGTCGATCGCCACCCAGCCACTGTGACCGTCCCGGGACACCCAGGCCAGGCCCTCGTTGAACGAGCCGACCCCGAGCCAGCCCGCCTGCGCGTCGATCAGGCGCAGCCCCGCCTCGTCGATGAGCTCCCAGGTCTCCGACTCCGGGCGGCGTACCCAGGCGACCCCGTCGCGGAACGGCTGGACGTCGGCGAACGCCGGCGAGATCCCGGTGGTGCCGGACGGGTCGACGTAACCCCAGCACTGCTTCTTGTCGTCGAACTGTGGCACCGGCGGCTTGTGCACCCGCAGGATCTCGTCCCGCGTACGCGGATAGGGGCCCCACCCGTTCTCGGCGACCTTGCGGAAGACGGCGTCCAGGGCGATCTCGGTCCGGGCCATCAGCTCCGGGTCCTCGACCTTGCGCAGCTCGAGCGCCTTCTCGAAATGGTTGCAGGCCTCGATGTAGCGGCCCTGGTCGTAGCAGGACTTCCCGGCGTGCTCGTGCATCGTCGCGCGCAGCCGGTCAGGCAACTCCGGCGAGTTGGCCTCGGCGAACAACTGGTCGGCGTCGGCGAAGTCGCCCCGCCACTGCAGCACGTGCGCCAGCCGGGCCTGCGCGATCGCGATCCGGCGCAGCTGACCGGTCGCCTCGGCGTGCATCAGCGCCATCTTGGCGTCCGACAGCGCCTTGCTCAGGTCGCCGAGAATCCGGGAGACCACCGCCCGCAGGCTCAGCAGCCGGGCGCGTACGGCGTTGTCGGTCGCCGGGGTGAGCTTGGTCGTCAGCCGATCCCGGATCTCCCGCAACAGATCCGGGTCGTCGACGAGTTCCCGCAGCGTGTCGTGGTGGAACCGCCACTCGATCGCGGCCAGCTCCTGCTCCGGGTCCGGCGTCTTCTCCTCGGCCGCCGCATCCTCGACCGCGTCGGGTTCCTCGCTCGCCTCCTCGGCCGGCTGCGGCTCGACCTCGGCGGCCTGCTCCTCGGCCGCCGTGACGTCGGCCAGCGTCTTCGGGCGTACCAGGGGATGCAACATGGTGGGCGCGGACAGGGCCGGAGCCGCGCCGCTCGCGCTGGCCGCGACCGGAAGCACAGTGTCGGGCGTGGCCACCGCGGCCGGCGAGACCGGCGCGTCCGAGGTCTCCTGATCGACCGGCGCGGCGCTTACCGGTACGCCGCTCGCGGGCGCGGCGCTGGTGGGCGCGGCGCTCACCGGAGCGGC
>JABFYB010000600.1 GCA_013361475.1 Hamadaea sp. | reverse complement strand
GTACGCCGGACTCACCCAGGCCTGCATGAACGTGTCCCGCTGCATCGGCATCACGGTGTGGGGCGTACGCGACAGCGACTCCTGGCGTTCCAGTGAGAGCCCGCTGCTGTTCGACGGCGGTGGCAACAAGAAGCCGGCGTACACGTCGGTGCTCAACGCCCTCAACGCCGTCAACCCGACGACGTCGCCGACCGGCGGCACGACACCGGGCGGGACCAGCACCATCGTCGGAGTGGCATCCAACCGGTGCATCGACGTGCCCAACGCGTCGCAGACCAACGGCACCCGGGTGCAGCTCTACGACTGCAACGGGCAGAACAACCAGAAGTGGACCTACACCGCCAGTAAGCAGCTGACCGTGTACGGCAACAAGTGCCTCGACGCGAACGGCGCGGCCACCGCGAATGGCACGGCGATCATCATCTGGGACTGCAACGGACAGACCAACCAGCAGTGGAACATCAACTCCAACGGCACCATCAGCGGCGTACAGTCCGGCCGGTGCCTGGATGTGTGGGGGACCGCCAACGGGCAGCAGATCCAGCTGTACGACTGCCACGGGCAGACCAACCAGCAGTGGCGTACGCAGTTCGGCAGCAGTTCGCCGTCGCCGTCCTCGTCGACGCCGACCGGCTGCACCCTCCCCTCGACGTACCGCTGGACCTCGACGGGCGCGTTGGCGAATCCGCAGAACGGCTGGGTTTCGCTCAAGGACTTCACCAACGTGGTCTACAACGGCAAGCACCTCGTCTACGGATCCGACGTCAACAGCGGCGGTTCGTACGGCTCGATGAACTTCAGCCTCTTCACCAACTGGTCCGACATGGGCTCGGCCACCCAGACCGGGATGAGCCAGGGGACCGTTGCTCCGACGCTGATCTACTTCGCTCCCAAGAACGTCTGGGTGCTGGCGTACCAGTGGGGTCCGAACTCGTTCAACTACAAGACCTCCAGCGACCCGACCAACGCCAACGGCTGGTCCTCGGCGCAGGCGCTGTCCACCGCAACCCTTTCCGACGCTCCGTACGGCGTGATCGACCAGACGCTCATCGGCGACGACCAGAACATGTACCTGTTCTTCGCCGGGGACAACGGCAAGATCTACCGGCAGAGCATGCCGATCGGGAACTTCCCGGGCAGCTTCGGTTCCACCTACACGACGGTCATGACCGACTCCACGAACAACCTGTTCGAGGCGGTCGAGGTCTACAAGGTTCAGGGTCAGAACCAGTACCTGATGATCGTCGAGGCGATCGGCTCGAACGGGCGCTACTTCCGCTCGTTCACGGCCAACAGCCTCAGCGGTTCGTGGACCCCCCAGGCCGCCAGCGAGAGCAACCCGTTCGCCGGCAAGGCCAACAGCGGCGCGACCTGGACCAACGACATCAGCCACGGTGACTTGGTCCGCACCAACCCGGATCAGACCAAGACCATCGATCCCTGCAACCTCCAGTTCCTCTACCAGGGCAAGAACCCCAGCGCGGGAGGCGACTACAACCTGCTCCCGTGGCGGCCGGGTGTGCTCACCCTGCAGCGTTAGGTGAACTGACAGCTCGGTCGGGTCCGGCGCCACGGTGCCGGACCCGACCACTGGTGGACCCTGACATCAGTGCTCCGCCGCCCTTAGGGTTCATCTCGTTCTCGGGGACGAGTGCTCGGCCCGGGGAGCCGCATAGCGTTGCCAGGTGATCTCCGTCAGTCCCGTGATCGGAACCCCGCAAGCGCCTACGCGTCCCGCCGCCGGTGTCCTCGTGACCGCTTGGCTGGTCGCGCTGTGCTGTCTCGCCTTCGCAACCGTCAACGTGGTGTTCGAAGCGACCGGCCACTTCGCCGACGGACCCTACGCCGAATACTCCTCCGCGATCAGCGCGATGAACTGGCTGGTCGTCGGGCTCAAGGTCGCCGGAGCCGCCGTGGCGTTGTCGTCCATCGCGCGCCGCCGGTCTTCGCCCGTAGTTCTCGGGCTTCTGGTGTGGGGAGCCTTCGCGTTGCTCGGCATCTACGCGCTCGGCAGCGTCGTGCAGGCGATCGGCATGGTCTCGGGTCTGGCGGGTTCCGCCGATCAGATCACGGTGGCCGGAATCGGTTACGTGTTGTTCTTCGTGCTGATCGCCGCCGGGTACGGCGTCCTCGCCATCTCCTTCTCACGCCGCACCCAGCTTCGGAAAGGTGTCGCGGTCCTCGGCGTACTCGGGGCTCCGGTCGTGCTGGGCTTCATTCTGGTGGCCATGCCGATGCTGCTGACGGCTCTCGGCCTGATGCCGTCGGTCTGACCGAACGCACGGTCCACCGATACGGGCCGGTCAGGCCGGTTCGTCACCGGTGACCGAAGCCGCCTGCGCAGCCAGGCGGGGCAGGAAGAACGCCCACCCGTCTTCGTGGCTCTTGCGTTCTTCCAGGTCCTCCGCCGAGTCGGAGTACGGGCCGTGGGTGATCCGTAGACGGCTGCCGTCCTCGACTTCCTCCGGGGTGACCGCCACCTGGTAGGTGGGGCCGGTGCCGTCCCACTGCCAGGTGAACACCAGGCGCAGTGCCGGGTCGTAGTCGACGACGCGCCCGGTCAGCGCGCTGCCGAGCTGACTGAAGTCCACCTGGTAGCGGCCGCCGGGATGGGGCTCGAACGTCAACTGCCCGCGCCACCAGCCGCTGACCGCCGTCGCGTCGGTGAACGTGCGAAGCGCTTCGGCGGGCGTCACGCCGGGCAGCTCGACCGCTGCGTGCAGGTAATCCATGAATCGAGACGGTAGACCGGCACACCGACACTTCCGCTGTCCGGGTGGCGGTCCCGGCCATTATGAGCGTACGCTCATGAGCACCTGTTCATGAGCGTACGCTCATAATGAAGGAGACCAACGATGACCGATATCTCGGTCCGTGGACTGACCAAACGCTTCGGCCCGGTCACCGCCGTCGACGGCCTGACCTTCGACGTCCCGGCCGGACAGATCACTGGGTTCCTCGGGCCAAACGGCGCGGGGAAGACCACCACGCTGCGGATGGCGCTCGGCTTGATCGCCCCGTCGGCCGGTGAGGCGCTGATCGGCGGTCGCCGGTACGCCGACCTGCCGCACCCGCGCCGGTCCGTCGGCGCCCTCCTTGAGGCGACCGGATTCCACCCGGGCCGCTCGGGCCGCGATCACCTGCGCGTCCTGGCACGGGCAGCCGATGCGGACAGCGATCGGGTGGACGCCGTCCTGGATCTGGTCGAGCTGAGGTCGGCCGCCGACCGCCGCGTCGGCGGCTACTCGCTGGGCATGCGGCAGCGCCTCGGGCTGGCCGCGGCGCTGCTGGGCGATCCCGGGGTGCTCGTCCTCGACGAACCGGCCAACGGGCTCGACCCGGCGGGGATGGCGTGGCTACGCCGGCTGCTGCGGGAGCTGGCGGCGGAGGGTCGCACGGTGCTCGTCTCGAGTCACGTCCTGAGCGAGGTCGCGCAGACCGTGGACCAAGTCGTGATCATCAACGAAGGCGTGCTCCGGTACGCCGGAACCCTCGACGGGCTCGGGTCGGACTCGCTCGAAACCGCCTTCCTCGAACTGACCAGCCGATAGGAGACGCCGATGCGTACCGAGATTCTGAAGCTGCGCACCACGCGTACCCCTCTGGTGCTGCTCGCGGCCGCGCAGCTGATCATCCTGGCCGGGGTGAGCGGCCTGTTCGTGAGCGGGACCGCGGACCTGGCCGATCCGCTCACGGCCCGGCGGGCCATCGCGCACGCCGGCCTCGTGTCGATCTTCTCGCTGATCCTCGGCATCCTCGCGGTGGCCGGCGAGTACCGGCACAAGACGATCACGGACACCTATTTGAGTACGCCTCGTCGCGGCCGCGTGGTCGCCGCGAAACTAGGCGTGTACGCGGTCGTCGGGGGATTGTTCGGCGTGATCAGCTCGGTCATGGCGGTGGCCGCGACCGCGATCTGGCTGACGGCCAAGGACGGGTCGCTCGACCTGACGTCGACCGGAGTGTGGAGCACCCTCGTCGGCTGCGTCGTGTGGAACGCGTGCTTCGCCGCCGTCGGCGTGGGCATCGGCGCCTTGATCCGCAATGTCATCGCGGCGGTCGCGGCCGCCCTGGCCTGGCTCGCCCTGGTCGAGGGCATCGTCGGCCAGCTGGTCGGCGACCTGGGTCGATGGCTGCCGTTCCGCAGCGGGCAGGCCTTGGAGGGTGTGCCGTTCCCCGGCGTCGACCTGCTCCCGCAGTGGGGCGCGGCTGTCGTGCTCGCCACGTACGCGGCGATCTTCGCCCTGGTCGCGGTCTCGACTACCGTTAGGCGCGATGTCTCCTAGACGCGCCAAGGCAACGCAGGGCCGGGTCGGCGACGACCCGGCCACCGCCCTGCGTGGACACCTGATCGACACCGCGGAACGACTCCTGGCCGAGCACCAGGTCGGGCAGATCACCACCCGGCAGATCGCCCGGGCCGCCGGGGTCTCCGACGGTGTGCTCTACAACTACTTCGCCGACAAGAACGACCTGCTCGTCGCAGCCTTGCTACGCCGGTACGGTCAGCTTCTGGGGCGGTACGACGCTCGGCTGCCCGAGGCGGGTACGGCGACGGTCGAAGCGAACCTGGTCGCGTACGCCGAAGCCGCCCTGGAGCTGGTCGCGCAGGCGCTGCCCATCGCCGCGGGGCTGATGACCGAGCCGCATCTGTTGCACCGGTTCGTCGCCGACATCCACCGGGAACCGTTCGGACCGCAGCGGCTGCGGGAGCCGCTTGCTGCCTATCTGGCTGCCGAGCAGCGTCTCGGGCGGCTGGCCGACGTCCCGCTGGAGGCGGCGATCACGTTGATCCTCGGCCCGGTCATCATGCTCGGCTTCACCGAGCTGGTCGGCGGCCAGCCGCGCGAAGTGGTGTCGGCCCAACTGCCCGCGATCGTGCGTACCCTGCTGACGGGCCTCGACCCGTCGTAAGACCGTCCGCGTATTCGGGCCGGCCGCTCGATATCTGCCGGACCGGGAGCGGGAACCGCCGACGGCTGGGATGCTGGACCGAAGGGCCGCCGTCGGGCGGCGACGTCCGCCGGAGGAGGAAGCAGCGCATGGGCACGGTCTACACCGGGATGACGATGTCGATCGACGGATACACGGCCGGTCACAACCAGTCCGAGGAGCGCCCCTTCGGCGACGACGGCGGTGACGGCTGGGGTGACAAGCTGCACGCCTGGTACGCCGAAACGCCGGAGGAGAACAAGGCCGAGATCGAGGAGCTCATCTCCGCGAAGGCGTTCATCATGGGGCGCAACATGTTCGGCCCGGTTCGCGGCGAGTGGGACCGGCCGTGGAACGGCTGGTGGGGCGACGATCCGCCGTATCACGCTCCGGTCTTCGTGCTCACCCATCACGCCCGCGACCCGCAGCCGATGGACGGCGGCACCACGTTCCACTTCGTCACCGACGGCATCGAATCGGCGCTGGACCAGGCCCGTGTCGCCGCCGGCGACGGCGACATCGCCATCATCGGCGGCGCGACCACGGTCAACCAGTACCTGGCGGCTGGACTGATCGACGAACTCCGGCTGCACATCTCACCGCTCACGCTCGGCGCGGGTACGCGGCTGTTCGACGGCGTACCCGGGTTGAAGCTCGAGCAGGTGAAGTCCCGATCGGCCGGCTTGGTCACGCACGTGACCTATCGAGTGCTGTCGCGGCCGGGCCAGGCCTGACGGCGGCAGCCAGTTCCGATCTTGCGTGCACAGGAAGTTCTTACGGTCTGCGGAAATCGTGTCCGTGAATCTCCTGTCTGGACAAAAGCGCGCTTACGGTCGAAGCCGTGAAGGCTTCGAGACTGTTCCTTTCCTTGGTTCTGGCCGCCCAGCTCGGCACGCTCAGCATCGCCACGCCGGCCCTGGCCGGCCGTACGCAGTGCCAGCAGCGGCTCACATCGCTGACGTTGTCCGCCAGTGCGGTGCCGTCTGGTGGCAGCGCGGTGGGCCAAGTCGGCCTGGCGTGCAAGGCTGCTCGTTCCGGCGTGACGGTGACGTTGTCGGCGGGCGATCCGGCTGTCCGGGTGCCCGCTTCCGTCACGGTGCCGTCCGGCTACCGGACTGCGTCGTTCACCCTGACGGCCGCCCAGGTCACAGCAGACGTCGTCGTCACGATCACAGCAGCCTACGGCGCTGACACGGCCAGTGCGTCGGTGACCGTTGTGGCGGGGTCGCCGCCGACCGGCCAGCCGCGCTCGCTGACGGTCAATCCGGCTTCGGTGACCGCTGGGAGTCCGGCGACGGCGACGGTGACGCTGTCGAGCGTTGCCCCGACCGGCGGCGCCGTCGTGAACATCGTGAGCGACAACCCGATCGCGGTTGTGCCGGCCACCGTCACCGTGCCTGCCGGTGCCACGACGGCGACGTTCGGCATCACGACGGTCGCCGACTCGGCCCAGGCGTACACGCAGACCGTCGGCCTCCGGGCCGGGTACGGCGGCGGCCAGGCGTCGGCGGTGCTGTTCGTCTTCCCACCCGCGCCGCCGACGGGAGTGGCGGTTCGCGCCGTCAATCTGAGCGCCGCCACCGTGGTCGGCGGCGGAGACCCGGTCACCGCCCTGGTGACGCTGACCTCGCCCGCCCCGGCCGACACCCGGATCTATTTCTACGGCTCGGCCTACAGCCCGGTTCGCATGTCGGCGCAGACGGTGCTCATCGCCGCCGGTCAGCAATCGGGGTCGATTCAGCTGTTCCCTGGTGCGGTGGAGACCGACTACACCTACACGCTGACGGCGGAGGTGCGGGGCACCGCTCCCGCCGCGGCGTCGCTTCTGATCACTCCGTAGACGTCCATTGTGGTCATACGCGTCACGGTTGCGTCTGCGGGAAATCCGAACGTACGGTGCATTGCCCCGAACTCTCTGTTAGTTCGGGGCACTTCTATCTTTAGATGCTATGTCGTGATCTTCCCGTCACTTGATCGTCGTCTGTGGACCAAAGACTCGTCTCCGTCATGGCGACCAACTAGTCACGAGGGAGTACGAAGCCATGCGAAATCCCCTCAAACGCCTGCTGTTCGCGGTCATCGCG
>JABFYB010000754.1 GCA_013361475.1 Hamadaea sp. | reverse complement strand
CGATCCCGCCGACGACGGCCGGCCAGGGCAGCGTGGCGACCAGCGCGACGCATCCGACCGCGCCGAGGGCTTGGAGGATCCGGGGGTAGCGCCGGTCGTCTCCGGTCTGGGTCCAGGCGGCCAGGTTGGCGATCAGGTAGTACACCAGGACGCCGAAGGACGAGAAGCCGATGGCGCCGCGCAGGTCCACGGTGAGGACGAGGACGCAGACCAGTGCGGCGAGCGTGACTTCGGCGCGGTGGGGCACGGCGTACCGGGGATGCACCGCCGACAGCCAGCGGGGCAGGTCGTCGTGGCGGGCCATGGCCAGCGCGGTCCGGCCGATCCCGGCGATGAGGGCCAGGAGCGCGCCGAGGCTGGCGAGGGCGGCGCCGGCTCGGACCAGGGGCGCGGCCCAGTCCCACCCGGCCGCGTGGACGGCGTCGGCCAGCGGCGCGACCGACGCGGCCAGCCGCTGCGGCCCGAGGACGTGCAGGAGGGCGACGCCGATGACGGCGTACACGGCGACGGCCAGCGCCAGCGCGGTGAGGATCGCCCGGGGGATCGTGCGCTGCGGCTCGCGTACCTCTTCGCCCATGGTCGCGATGCGGGCGTACCCGGCGAAGGCGAAGAACAGCAGACCGGCCGATTGCAGGACCCCGTAGGGTGACGCGCCGCGGGCCGCTTCCGGGCCCGCGGGGCCGAGCAGGCCCGCGGCCGCGACGACCGCGAGCACGGCCAGGACCGCGACCACGATGATCATGGCAAGCCGGGCGGTACGCGTGACGCCGCGGTAGTTGACCGCGGCCAGGGCGAGAACCGCGACGACGGCGGTCGGGCGCTGCCAAGCGGCGGGTACGGCGTAGGCGGCGAACGTCAACGCCATGGCGGCGCACGAGGCGGTCTTGCCGACGACGAATCCCCAGCCGGCCAGGTAGCCCCACCACTCCCCTAGCCGTTCGCGGCCGTAGACGTAGGTGCCGCCGGAGGTCGGATACTGCGCGGCGAGCTGGGCCGACGCCGTGGCGTTGCAGTACGCCACCACGGCGGCCACCGCCAGCCCGGCGAGCAGCAGGCTCCCGGCGGCCCGCGCGGCGGGGGCGAACGCGGCGAAGACGCCGGCTCCGATCATCGAGCCGAGCCCGATGACGACCGCGTCGCGGGGGCCGAGCCGCCGGGCCAACTGTTCCACGCCGAGATTGTGTCAGCCGTTCCGCCGCCCCGGCGGCCCGGTCAGGCGTCGGCGGCCGCCAGGGACTTCGCCGCCGGGACGGGTCGGAGGTGGACGGTGTCGCCGGGGGTGAGCCCGAGCCGGCCGGCCGCGCCCCGGGTGATCTGCGCCCAGACGTCGCGGTCGCCCGCCGTCAGCTCGACGCGTACCTCGAAGCCGAGATGCACGACGCGGTTGACGACCGCCGCGGTCGAGCCGTCGGCCGGTTCGGCGGTGACGTCGATGTCGTGCGGCCGGACGAGCCGCCCGTCCAGCTCGGTCACCGGGCCGAGGAAACTCATGACGAACGGGCTGGCCGGGTTGTCGTAGAGGTCCTGGGGGCGCCCGGCCTGCCGCACCTCGCCGTCGGCGAGCACGACGATCTCGTCGGCGACGTCCATCGCCTCCTCCTGATCGTGCGTCACGAAAACGGTCGTCACGTGCACCTCGTCGTGCAGTCGCCGGAGCCAGGTGCGGAGTTCTTTGCGTACCTGGGCGTCGAGGGCGCCGAACGGCTCGTCGAGCAGCAGCACCTGCGGTTCGACCGCGAGCGCGCGGGCGAGCGCCATGCGCTGCCGCTGACCGCCGGACAGCTGTGCCGGATAGCGGTCGGCGAACTGTTCGAGGTGGACCAGCTGCAGCAGGTCGTCGACCCGGGCGCGGATCTCGTCCTTGGGGCGCTTGCGGATCTCCAGCCCGAAGGCGACGTTGCGGCGTACGCTCATGTGCTTGAACGCCGCGTAGTGCTGGAACACGAAGCCGACGTTGCGCCGCTGGGGCGACAGGCGGGTGGCGTCCACTCCGGAGATGAGCATGGTTCCGGCGTCCGGCGTCTCCAGCCCGGCGATCACCCGGAGCAGGGTCGACTTGCCGCCGCCGCTCGGCCCGAGCAGGGCGGTGAGCGAGCCGGAGGCGATGTCGACCGAGACGTCCTTCAGGACGGGGGTGCGGCCGAACGACTTCGAGACGCCGCGTACTTCGATGGCCATCAGTTGCCGTCCTTGGGGCGCAGGAGGGTGGTCAGGAGCAGGGAGCCGACCGCGAGCAGGGCCAGCACGGTGGCCGCGGCGAAGGCCGCCGGCACCTCGTAGTTGAGGTAGCGCTCCTCGACGAACAGGGTCAGGGTCTGGGTCTCGCCGACGACCTTGCCGGAGACGACCGCGACCGCGCCGTACTCGCCGAGGGCCCGGGCGAGGCAGAGGACGATGCCGTAGCCGAGCGCGCTGCGGATGCCGGGCAGGGTGATCCGGCGGAAGGTCTGCCACGGGCCGGCGCCGAGGGTGCGGGCCGCCTGCTCCTGGTCGTCGCCCATCTCCTCGAGCACCGGGACGATCGCCCGGACGACCAGCGGCAGCGAGACGAAGACGGTGGCGAGGACCATGCCCGGGATCGAGAAGATGACCTGGACGCCGGCGCTCTCCAGCCAGCCGCCGACGGTCGAGTACCGCCCGTACGCCAGGATCAGGGCGAGTCCGACGACGACCGGGGAGACCGCCAGCGGCAGGTCGATGAGGGCGTTGAGCAGCCGCTTGCCCGGGAAGGTCGTCCGGGTGAGCAGCAGCGCCACGACGACGCCGAAGACCGTGTTGAGCACGACGGCCCACACCGCGACCTGGATCGTCACCTGGAAGGCGTGGATCGCCTCCTCGCTGGTCAACGCGTCGACGATGTTCTGGAGGCCGTCGCCGAAGGTCTGCCAGACGATCAGTCCCACCGGCAGGATCAGCAGGAACAGCAGGTACAGCAGGGCGACTGCGCGGAGCAGGTACTTAGCCACGGCGGGACCCCCAGCGCTGGACGAGATCCAGTCCGATGAGGACGACGAACGCGACGATCAGCAGCGCGGTCGAGACAGCGGCGGCCGACGCGGTGTCGTCGCTCTCGATGCGGCCGAAGATGTTGACCGCGGCGACCTGCGTCTTGAACGGCAGGTTGCCCGACAGCAGCACAGTCGAGCCGAACTCGGCGATCGCCCGGGTGAAGGCCAGGCCCGCACCGGACACCATCGCCGGAACGAGGTTCGGCAGGATGATGCGGCGGAAGGTCAGCCACGGGCCGGCCCCTAGGGAGAACGCCGCCTGCTCCATGTCCCGATCCAACTCCTGGAGAACCGGCTGCACTGTGCGTACGACGAAGGGCAGGGTGACGAACAGCAGCGCGATGACCACCCCGGCCCGGGTGTACGCCAGGTTCAGGTGCAGGGGACTCTTCACGCCGTACAGGACGAGCAGGACGAGCCCGGCGACGATGGTGGGCAGCGCGAACGGCAGATCGATCAGGGTGTCGACGATCGCCTTGCCGGGGAACCGGTCGCGGACGAGGACCCAGGCGATGAGCGTACCCATGATCGCATTGATGACCGCGACCAGCGCCGACGCGCCGAGGGTGAGCTTGAGCGCCGCCCAGGAGTCGGGCGTGGTGACCGCGGACCAGAAGGCGCCGACGCCGCCCTCGACGCCTTTCCAGGCGACGGCCGTGAGCGGGAACAGCACGATCAGGCTGAGGTAGAGCACGGCGAGGCCCAGCCCGAGACCGGGACCGACCCGTGGTCGGCGGCGGGCCGAGGCCGGCACGCCCGCGGGAGCGGGAGCGCCGGCCTCGGTCAGAACCGGGGCGGACATCACTTACTCGGGCTCGCGCTCGGGCTGGCCGCGACGGTGGCGACCCCGTGCTTGGCCTCGATGAGGGCGATCGAGCCGGTCTTGGCGTCGAAGAACTCCTTGGTCACCGCGGACCAGCCGCCCAGGTCCTTGATGGTGAACAGGCCGGGCGGGGTCGGGAAGGTCACGCCGGTGTTCGCGCCGGACACGGTTGGCCGGTAGCCGTTCTGGGCGAAGATCTTCTGTCCCGCCTCGGAGTAGAGGAAGTCGAGGAACGCCTTCGCCTCCGCCGGGTGCTCGGAGTTCTTGGTGACCGCGATCGGGTTCTCGATCAGGATGGTCGAGTCCGGCACGGTGTAGTCCAGCTCCTGGTTGTGCTGCTGGGCGAAGATCGCCTCGTTCTCGTAGGAGAGGATGGCGTCGCCCTTGCCGCCGGTGAAGGTCTGCAGCGAGGCGCGGGCCGAGGCGTCCTGCACCGGCACGTTGCCGATCAGACTGTCGATGTACGCCAGCCCGGCCGCCTTGTCCGTGCCCTTGTTCGCCTTCGCCCCGTACGCCGCCAGGATGTTCCACCGGGCGCCGCCGGAGGTGAACGGGTTCGGCGTGATGACCTCGACGCCCGGCTTGATCAGGTCGTCCCAGGTCTTCAGGCCCTTGGGGTTGCCCTTGCGGGTGGCGATCACGACGACGGAGTCGGTGATGAAGCCCTTGGTCGGGCCGCTGTTCCAGTCCTCGGCGACGAGGCCGGCCGTGACGAGACGGGTCAGGTCCGGCTCCAGCGACAGCGCCACGATGTCGGCCTTGAGGCCGGCCGCGACCGCTCGGCTCTGGTCGCCGGAGGCCCCGAAGGACGTCTTGAACTTGATGTTCTTGCCGGCGTCGGTCTTCTGGAACGCCTTGATCAGCGCCTCATAGGCCGCCTGCGGAGTGGAGTACGCGACCAGCGAGAGCGTCACCTCCGCCTTGTCACCACCGCCGCCGGAGGTGTCGTCGCCGCACGCCGCGAGGGCCGCCGTCGCCAGTGCGGTCGCGGCGAGCCCGGCGAGGATCCTTCTGGTGACCATTCCCACTAATCCCATCATCCATAGTTTTCCTACTGACTTAATGGGTTTTGAGTTTGCCATGGGGTCCGGCCGGATGGGAAGAGGCACTTTCGGGTGACCCCGGTCACCCGTCTCGTCGACGCTCGCGGGGCAGTAGCCGGCGGTGATCAGGCCGCTGGGGGAACGATCAGGACCCCCGGGACACGACACGCCGGTCGATCACGACCGATAGTTCATGATCGCGCGGATAGCCCCCGGGGGGAGCGCGGACAGCGCGGAAGGGGGCGGGTCAGAAGGGCGGGTCAGAAGGGGAGTTTGCCGCCGGCGAGGTGGGCGAAGGTGACCTGCTCCAGCATCCGCCGTTCCTGGGCCTCGACGGCCACCCAGACGTCTTGGAGTGTTCGCGCCGGGCCCTGGTAGTCCAGGTCGGCCGGGATCTGGCCGCGCACCTGCGACAGCGGGCCGTCGATGATCTCGATGACCTGGGCGAGGGTGATCTGGTCGGCCGGGCGGGCCAGCCAGTAGCCGCCTTCGGGGCCGCGCTGGGCGTTCACCACTCCCCCGCGCCGGAGCTGGAGAAGGATGCTTTCCAGGAACTTCGGCGGGATCTCCTGCGCCTTCGCGATCCGTTCCGAGGTGATCGGGAACTCGGCCGGAGGTTTCCCCGCTACGACAGGTTCGATCGTCGCCAGTTCGATGACGGCGCGGATCGCATAGTCGACACGGGCTGAGAGGCGCATGCGAGTAATTATCACACTCCTCGTCCGGTCCTTGGGACGCCAGGGGCAGGGCTCGACCAGGCCATTGTCAGTATCCTACTATGCCGATAGGTTAAATCTTCTTGACCGGAATTGGAGGTGACCCATGACGCGACTCGTCCTGCTCGCCCTCGTCGGCCTGGCGGCGCAGCTCGTCGACGGCGCGCTCGGCATGGCGTACGGCGTCACGTCGACGACGTTGCTGCTGCTCGCCGGGGTGGCGCCGGCCTCGGCCAGCGCGTCGGTCCACCTCTCCGAGATCGGCACGACCCTCGCCTCCGGCGTCGCGCACTGGCGCTTCGGCAATGTGGACTGGCGGGTCGTCACGCGGATCGCGGTCCCCGGCGCGATCGGCTCGTTCCTCGGCGCGACGCTGTTGAGCGCGATCTCGACGTCGGCCGCCGCGCCGTGGACGTCGGGCGTACTGCTCGCGCTGGGCGTCTTCCTGGTCACCCGGTTCACCCGCCCGCTGCGTCCGGCCCGGCCCCGGCCGGTGCGTACTCGGTTCCTGGCCCCGCTCGGGCTGGTCGCCGGCTTCGTCGACGCCACGGGCGGCGGCGGCTGGGGCCCGATCGCCACGCCCACGCTGCTCGCCTCGGGCCGCATGGAGCCGCGCAAGGTGATCGGCTCGGTCAACACCGCGGAGTTCCTGGTCGCGGCGGCGGCGAGCGCAGGCTTCCTGCTCGGCCTCGGCACCTCAGGCTTCGTGCTGCCGACCGTGATCGCGCTGCTCGCAGGCGGCGTCGTCGGCGCGCCACTGGCCGCCTGGCTCGTCCGCGCGGTCCCGGCCCAGGTCATCGGGGCCGCGGTCGGCGGGCTCATCATCCTCACGAACACCCGCACGCTCCTGCGCGCGTTCGACCTCGAAAGCTCCGCGGGTCGATGGCTCTATCCGCTGATCGGACTCGTGTGGCTCGGCGCCATCACCATCGCGGTCCGGATTCACCGACGGGTACGCACAACGCAGCAACCGTCGCCGGTCGCCGAGCCGGAGCTGGAACCCGCGGCATAGTTCGCCACGGCCGGTGCCCACCGCGCCCCTCCGATGATCGTCGGCAGCCGACAATCTTGGCCGTAATACGACGTTGATCGTCGGCAGCCGGCGATCATGGGCGCGTCACGACGTTGATCGTCGGCAGCCGACAATCTTGGTAGCGCCCACCGCGATGATCGTCGGCGGCCGACAATCATGGGCGCGTCACGACGTTGATCGTCGGCAGCCGACAATCTTGGTAGCGCCCACCGCGATGATCGTCGGCGGCCGACAATCATGGGCGCGTCACGACGTTGATCGTCGGCAGCCGACAATCTTGGTAGCGCCCACCGCGATGATCGTCGGCGGCCGACAATCATGGGCGCGTCACGACGTTGATCGTCGGCAGCCGACAATCTTGGTAGCGCCCACCGCGATGATCGTCGGCGGCCGACAATCATG
>JABFYB010000716.1 GCA_013361475.1 Hamadaea sp. | reverse complement strand
CGTCCCCACCTCCGAGGAGCTGGGGCTCGGCCAGATCGTCTGGTCGCCGATGGCGCAGGGCGTCCTGACCGGCAAGTACCTGCCGGGGCAGCCGCCGCCCGCCGGGTCCCGCGCGACCGACGAGGCGAATTCGCACTTCATCCAGAAGTGGCTCGCCGACGACGTGCTCACCCGGGTGCAGCAGCTCAAGCCGATCGCGGCGCAGGCCGACCTCACCCTCGCCCAGCTCGCCGTGGCCTGGGTGCTGCAGAACCCGAACGTCTCCAGCGCGATCGTCGGCGCGACCCGGCCCGAGCAGCTCCGGGACACCGTCAAGGCGTCCGGCGTGAAGCTCGGCGCGGATCTGCTCAAGGCGATCGACGAGGTGCTGGAGCCGGTCGTCGAGCGCGACCCGGCCCAGACGCAGTCGCCGGCCCAGCGCCCCTAAGCGCTCGCTGGATCAGGGTTCTCGGTCGAATCTTGCTTCAGATTCGACCGAGAACCCTGATCCAGCCCTGAAGGACTACGGGGAGAGCAGGCTCATCCGGTACTCGATCCGGTCGTCCTCGACGAGGACCGCGGTCGCCGCGCCCGCCGCGACCGCCTCTTTCCAGGTCTGACCCAGCCACGATTCGGCGTCGGCCTGCCCGCCGAACGATTCGGCCGGATGTTCGACCGGCCGGCCGTCCGCGTCCTCGTACCGCCATGTCCACGCCATCGCCGTGCCTCCCTCGCTGCGGGCAAGACCAACAAGCCATTAGATTACGTGCCATGGCACAAGAAGCTGACCGCACTCCTGGCGGCTCGCGCAAGCACTCCCCGGCGTGGACGGCCGCGCTGGTGCTCGGTGGCATCCGCTCCGGGAAGTCGGACTTCGCCGAGGCTCTCGCGACCGAGGCCGCGTCCGGCGGTGCGGTCCGCTATGTGGCGACCGCGCAGACCGATCCCGCCGACGAGGCGTGGCAGCAGCGCATCGAGGCGCACCGCGCCCGCCGGCCGGCCGAGTGGACCACCGAGGAGATCGACGATCCGACCGATCTGCTGGTCGCGCTGCGTACGGCGGAAGCGGGTGAGGTGCTGCTGGTCGACGACCTCGGCGGCTGGGCCGCCCGGCTGTTGCCGCTGTCGAAGGAGGAGCGCCGGGAGCGGATCGACGCGCTCGGGCGCTCGGTGGCGGCCTGTCCGGCTCAGGTCGTGCTCGTCAGCCCGGAGGTCGGGCTCAGCCTCGTCCCCGCCACGGAGTCCGGCGCCGACTTCGCCGACCTGGTCGGGGAGATCAACCAGATCGTCGCCGACGCGACCGAGCGGGTCGCGCTGGTCATCGCCGGGCAGCCGACCTGGCTGAAACCGCAGGGCGGCCCAGTGGAGGAGACCGCGCCGGCCCGGCCGGTGATCACCTCACAGCCCGCGCAGGCCGTCGAGATGGACGTCCCGGAGGTCATCACGCCGGTCGCCGAGCCGGACACCGCCGGGAGCGCGCTCACCGAGCCGACGATGACCCTCCCGATGATCGCGACGGGGCTGGTCATCCAGGCCAACATGGAGCTGCCGCTGCCGGACGAGGAGGCCGAGCGGGACGCCAAGGCGCGCCTTTCCGCGCTGGACCTGCCCGGCTCGGGCTTCGGCAAGCTGGCCAAGCCGATCCGGTTCGCCGCGGCGACGCAGCGGGCGGCGACGCCGCACCCGTGGCGTTCGGTGCGCATGATGCTCCTGTACGCCGACCACGAGGGCAACATCGCGGCCGGCGTGGACCCCGGCGACTCGGCGCACTGGGCGGCGCAGGCGCGCGCCGGAGCCGGTCCGATCGGGCTGCTGGCCGCGCGTACGGGGGCGACGATTCAGGTCGTCGACGCGGCGACGGCGGGCGACATCGAGTGGGTCGACGCCGCGACCCCGGAGGCGGTGGAGGCCGGGCTGCGCCACGGCTGGCGGCTGGCCGAGGAGGCGGTGGACGCCGGAGTCGACCTCATCGTGCTCGGCTCCTGTGGCGCGGGCGCCGACACCGTCGCGGCGACGCTCATCTCCGCGATGACCTCGGCCGAGCTGGCCGCCCTGCTGGGCCGCCGGGTCAGCGCCGACGGCAGTGTGGACGACAACTCCTGGATGCAGCGGTGCGCCGCCGCCCGGGACGCGCTGAACCGGCTGCGGGAGGACTCGTTCTCCCCGAAGATGCTGCTGGCGCGGATCGGCGGCGTCGACTTCGCCATCGCGGTCGGCATCCTGCTCGGCGCCACCGCCCGGCGTACGCCGGTTTTGATGGACGGCCCGGTCGGGATCGCGTCCGCGCTGCTCGCCCGGGATCTCGCCGGACAGGTGCGGCACTGGTGTCTGCTGCCCGACGCGGGCGGCGATCCCGCGACGCTGCAGGGCGCCGACGTCCTCGGCCTCGAACCCTTCCTCGACCTGCGGCTGGGCCTCGGTGAGGGGGCGTCGGCGCTCGCGGCGCTGCCGCTCATCCAGTCGGCGATCAGCCTCGCCCAGACCACGATGATCGCCGGCGCACCCGCTACCGGGCGCGTCGCCGTCGCGGATGCCGCTGACGGCGTACCAGTCGAGGAAGAGGAAGAAAAGGCGGACCTGGATGCCGCCGACGGCCTGGAGTGACGCGCTGCGCCTGGCGTTGACCACGTTCACCGTGGTGCCGGTCCGGACCGGTGTCCTGGACCGGCGCGCGGCCGGGCGGGCGATGGCGCTGGCGCCTTGGCTGGGCGCGGCGCTCGGGGCGGTGCTGGGCGCGGTGCTCGTGGGTCTGCGCGAGGTGACCGCTGCGCCGATCGCCGGGGCGCTCACCGTCGGCCTGGCCGCGCTCCTGACCCGGGGGCTGCACCTGGACGGCCTCGCGGACACTGTGGACGCTCTGGGGTCCTATGGCGATCGCGAGCGGGCATTGCGGATCATGAAGTCGCCGGAGGTCGGGCCGTTCGGCCTCGTCGCGTTGGTGCTGGTCCTGCTGCTCCAGACGCTGACCCTGGCCGAGGCGCCGTTCTGGGCCGTGGTCGCGGCGTTCGCGGCCGGCCGCTGCGCGATCACCCTGGCCTGCGCGCGGGGCGTCCCGTCCGCGCGGCCCGACGGGCTCGGCGCCTTCGTCGCGGGCTCGGTCCCCCGGGTGGTCGCGCTGCTCACCGCGCTCGCCGTGGCGGCGCTGGCGATTCCGGCGGTGCCGGGCCGCCCGTGGCAGGGGCCGGCCGTCGTCGCCCTCGCCCTGTTCGCGCTGCTCCTGCTGCTTGGCCATCTGGTACGCCGACTGGGCGGCATCACCGGAGACGTGTTGGGCGCGGCCACTGAGCTGGTGGTGACGCTGGTGCTGATCGGCTTGACCCTCTCCTAGAACACGTGTTCTAATCGACGTATGCGATGGCTCGGCCAAGCTGCTTCTTCAGCTGTACCCCCCACTGAGTTTCCGGCTGCGTCGGCGACCCCACCCCTGCCGCCGACGCAGCCGGGACTGTTCGACATCCCCGGCGCCGTAGCACGGACGTTCGACACGCCGGGCTTCGCCGGGATGACGTTCTACGAGATCAACGCCAAGTCGCTCCTCAACCGAGTGCCCAGTCAGTCCCAGGTCCCGTTCGAGTGGACGGTCAACCCCTATCGCGGCTGCTCGCACGCCTGCGTCTACTGCCTCGGCGGCGACACTCAGATCCTGATGGCCGACGGCCACACCCGTCCGCTGGCCGAGCTGCGGGTCGGGGACAAGATCTACGGCACGGTCCGGTTCGGCTCGCGCCGCCGTTATGCGGTGACCGAGGTGCTCGACCACTGGATCACCTACAAGCCGGCGTTCCGGGTGACCCTGGCCGACGGCACCCAACTCGTGGCGAGCGGCGACCACCGGTTCCTGACCACCAAGGGCTGGCGGCACGTCGCCGAGGGCGATCGGCTGGCCGGGTTCGGCCAGACCCCGCCGAGCGGCCCGCTGGAGGGTGCGTACGTGGGCGCGGCATCCACCCTGGACGTCGTGCACGTGGAACCGCTGGAGAAGCGCCAGAACCTGTTCGACATCACGACCGGCAGCGGCGACTTCATCGCCAACGGCGTGGTCAGCCACAACTGCTTCGCCCGCAACACGCACACCTACCTGGACCTCGACTCGGGGCAGGACTTCGACAGCAAGGTGATCGTCAAGGTCAACGCCGGTCAGGTGCTGCGCCGCGAACTGGCCCGGCCCTCCTGGAGCGGCGCGCCGATCGCCATGGGCACCAATGTGGACTGTTATCAGCGCGCCGAGGGCCGCTACGGGCTCATGCGGGAGATCCTGGCCGCGTTGCGCGACTTCGCGAACCCGTTCTCCATCCTGACCAAGGGCACGCTGATCCTGCGCGACGTCGACCTGCTCAAGCAGGCCGCCGAGGTGACCTCGGTCCGGCTCGCCCTCTCCATCGGCTTCCTCGACGAGACACTGTGGCGCTCGGTCGAACCCGGGACGCCCAGCCCGCAGCGCCGCCTCGACGTGGTGCGCCGGCTGTCCGACGCCGGTTTCGAGGTCAACGTGCTCATGGCGCCGATCCTGCCCGGGCTGACCGACACCGAGGAGTCCATCGCCACCACCGTCGAGGCGATCGCGGCCGCGGGAGCGGCCGGGGTGATGCCGATCCCGCTGCATCTGCGTACGGGGGCCAAGGAGTGGTATGCCGCCTGGCTCGCCCGCAACCACCCGCATCTGCTGCCCCGCTACCGATCGCTGTACGGGTCGCGGGCGTACTTGAGTCAGGACCAGCAGCGCGTCATCAGTGCGCGGGTGCGGGCCGCCGCCCGGCGCTGCGGACTCCTGCCGCCCGGCGCCTCCCGCCCGGCGGTCTCCGCGTGATCATGAACTATCGGACATGATCGTCCGGCGTGTCGTGTCCCCAGCAGCCTGATCGTTCCCGTACGGCACTGATCGACTTCGCCTCAGGCGCGGCGGGGCCAGACGGTGCGGAGTGCGACGAAGACGAGGAAGCAGGCGAAGAGGCGGTCCGCCACCCCCTGCGGGAGGCGTACGGACAGCTGAGCGGTGGCGAGCGCGGCGAGCATCCCGGAGCAGCCGATCCACAGCGCCTCGGGCACCGAGCCCAGCCCGTTGCGGAGGTTGCGCCAGCTGCCGAGGGCCGAGGTCGGCAGGATCACGAGCAGCGACGTCCCCTTGGCCAGGACGGCGGAGAGGCCGTAGCCGAGCTGCATGAGCGGCACCATGGCCGCCCCGCCGCCGACGCCGGTCAACGCGGCGAGGACGCCGATCGCGACCGCGGCCGGGATCAGCCACACCAGCCGCCAGCCGTGATCCACCGCCCCGGTCGACTCGGCGGTGCCGAACGCCATGCGGACGGCGATGCCGAAGGCGAAGACCGCGAAGATCCACCGCAGTACGCCGAGCGGCAACTTCGTGAGCAGGTGGGTGCCGATCCACGCCCCGATCAGCGAACCGGCGATCAACGGGAGCGCCACCACGACGTCGACCTCGCCGTGGAGGGCGTACCCGATCATGGCGGCGAGCGACAGCGGGCCGATCGCGAGGAACGAGGTGGCGACCGCCTGCCGCTGATCCCGGCCGCACCAGGCGACCAGGGCGGGCACGACGACCGCACCGCCGCCGACGCCGAACAACGCGGACATCACCCCGGCGAGCAGGCCGATGCCGACCAGCACCGGACGACGAGCGGTCATCGTGCCTGGTCGTACTGCTGAACCAGCTTCTTCGGCGCGGTACGCCGCCACGCTTCCACGACGAGGTCGTGCAGTTCGTCGGGGTCGACCTTCGCCAGGTCCACCCGGACCCAGCCGAACCGGCCCACGTACGCGGCGACGGCGTACACGTCGGGTTGGGTGGCGAGCAGCTGCTCCTGCTCGTCCTTGCTCGCCTTGACGGTGCAGTGCGGGCTGTCCGGAGCCCCGGAGGCGAACATCTTGCCGTTGACCCGGAGCGTCGGGTGGCCCCATTCGGCCACCATGACCTCCGCTCCGCCGGGCAGGTCGAGAACCCACTGCTTGAGCTGCTCGTACGTCACGGTCATACCGGCGACCCTAATGATCTCAAGACCCGGGACGAGACGGGGGTTGCCGGTGGGAGCGCTCTCACCCGATGATGTCCGCCATGGACAGCGTCACGAAGCGCAAGCTGACGCCGGACGACATCCGGCAGTTCATCCGGGCCGGACTCGGGCCGGACGCCGAGGTCGTCACGCACTCGGAGTTCACCGAGGGCTTCTACGCCGCCGTGCACGCGGTGACGCTCGCCGACGGGCGGCAGGTGGTGCTCAAGGTCGCCCCCGATCCGACCCTCCGGCAACTGCGGTACGAGGTCGACCTCATGCGGACCGAGATCGAGTTCTACGAGAAGGCGGCAGCGGCCGGCGTACCGCTCCCCCGGCTCTGGCACGCCGATCCCGACACCGGCTTCATGATCATGGAACGCCTCGGCGGCGGGCTCTTCTCCGAGGTCAAGAAGGACCTGAGCGAGGCGGAGATCCGGGAGGTCCGGCAGCGCATCGGCGAACTCAGCGCGCGGCTGCATCGCGTACGCGGAGAGCTCTTCGGATATCCGCGCCGCGACGGGCGTACCAGATCGGCGAGCTGGCGCGAGTCGTTCCTGGCGATCATCGCGGACATCCTGGCCGACGCGGAGGAGTTCGGCCGCGACCTGACGCGGCCGGTGAGCGAGGTGCGGGCCTTGTTCGACCGGCACGCGGCCGCGCTGGACGCGGTGACCGAGCCGGCGTTGGTCCACTTCGACCTCTGGGACGGCAATATCTTCGTCCGCCGCGAACCGGACGGGTGGGCGGTCGAGGGCATCATCGACGGCGAGCGGGCCCTGTACGCCGACCCGATCCTGGAGCTCGTCTCGCTGATCACGTTCTGCGGGCCGGAAGAGGCGGCGGCGGTCGTCGACGGGTATCTCGGGCGGCCGTTGACCGACGAGGAACAGCTGCGGCTGTGCCTCTACCGCGTCTACCTCTGGCTGATCCTCGTCGTCGAACTGGCGGTCCGGCTGTACCCGCCGGAGGAGGAGCAGCGCGTGCTCGACTGGGTCCGGCCGAACCTGGCCGCGGACCTCTCCACCCTGGACGCCTGACCGCTCGGCGC
>JABFYB010000683.1 GCA_013361475.1 Hamadaea sp. | reverse complement strand
GCAGCCGCCATCTGGGCCTGGTCGCCCTGTTCGACGAGCACGACGGGCGCCCGCTCGCGGTGCTGGACGCCGAACCGCTGACCGCCGTGCGTACCGCTGCCTCGGCCACGCTGAGTCTGCGCGTACGCGGCCGTCGGCCGGACCGCGTCGCCGTCATCGGCACCGGCGTGCAGGCGACGGCACAGCTGGCGATGCTGGCCGCTGTCGAACCGCGCATCCCCGTCGTAGTGGGCGGTCGCGACGCCGGGCGCGCCCGCGACCTCGCCGCGACGCACCCGAACGCCACCACCGCGTCCATCGAGGACGCCGTACGCCAAGCCGACGCCGTATTCTGCTGCACCGGCGCCCGGGAACCGGTCCTGCGGCGGTCATGGCTCGCCCCGGGCGCCCATGTCAGCTCGGTCGGCGGCTCCCACGGTCACGAACTGGACGCCCAGACCATCCGGGATGCCCTGCTGTACGCCGAATGGGCGGGCGCGGCCGCCTCGGCCCCGCCCGCCGGCGCGTACGAGTTGCAGGGCGTCGATCCGGACCGGATCGTGCTGCTCGGCGAGGTCCTCGGCGGCGACCACCCGACCGTCGACGACCGGTTGACCGTGTTCAAGTCGACCGGCCACGGCGCTCTCGACGTGGCCGCCGCCGCCGTCGCGTACGCGGGCTGACTACCCGGCGACAGCCGTCAGCCGGCCATCCCGGACTTCTGCTTGCCGGCGGCCTGCGCCGCTTCTTCCATCGACGGGATCACGCCGAGCTGGGTCAGCGCGCCCAGCAGGTCGTAGTTGACCCACTCCTCGACGATCCGGTCGCCTTCCCACTTGTCCATGATCAGGCCGGTCATCACGTAGCTCTTGCCGGTCGGCGGGATGCCGCGGAACTCGTTGCGGGCGGTGCCGCCGCACGTCCAGCGGGCACAGGTCATGTCGCCGTCCATCAGCACTTCCTGGACGTCCATGTGCAGATCGGGTTGTGCCGCGCGTAACTCGGAGACCTGTTGCTTCATGCCGGCGATGCCGTCGATCGGGAAGCTCGGATCGTGGAACGAACAGTTGCTCGCGAACACGTCGTCGCAGATCTCCAGGTTGCCCTTGTTCCAGAGTTCGTCGGTCAGCTTCCGGATGATGTCCTTGTGATCCATTCGTCTGCCCCCTCACACTGGGTCGGCGCCCGGTAGTGGACGCCATACCACCAGCTCAGACCCCTCGCGGCAGCCAGTCAAGGGACCTTTGGCCCGGTCCTGGAGAGTGCGTCGCGGCAACCGGGACACCGGGCGCGGCGGGGCGCAAACAGTCGCCGATCAGAACGGGTTGCTGCACACCTTCCAGGCCCCGGACTCCTTGGCCATCACGATCACGGTCTGCCGGGTGCCGCCGCCGGCCTCGGTGAGGGTCGCGGTCACGGTTCCGGCGGTGACGCCGTTGGTCGTGTTCACGGAGACACCGGTGATCTTGTGGTCCTTGATCCGGCCGCGTTGTTCGGCGCCCGACGCGAACTGGCTCGGCGACATCATCTGCTGCACGTCGTCGCAGAGCAGCGCGTACGCCCCGGCGTCGTCGCCGTCCTCGACCTCGTCCAGGAACGCGACGGCCGCGTCCCGCGCCGGAGCGACCGCGTCGGAGACCGTGTCGACCAGCTTGTACACGCCGAACGCGACGCCACCGCAGCACAGCACCAGCACGATGCCCACTGTGATCAAGACACGGGGAAGTGTGAAGAAGCCCTTCTTGGCCGGCGGCTGGGGACTGTAAGGCGCCTGCGGAACCGTCATGATCACACCCTAGACGGGCGGCGCCAGCGGCCCAGGACGAGACGCGGCTCCGAAGATCAGGCGTGCACTTCCTTGCGCGGATCGACACTCACCAACCGCGCAGTGACCGACTCGGGCATCAGCAACCCGTTGGTCGTCGCACGCACCTCCGACACTGGTGGCAGCTTCAGCCGGTAGTCGCGAGCCAGCAGCCTCGTCACAACGGTCAGCTGTGCTGTCGCCAGCTGTGAGCCGGGGCAGAACCGTGGCCCTGCACCGAAGGGCAGATAGGCGTGGCGCGCGTGCGGCTGCCCCGTGCCCAACCAGCGGGCCGGGTCGAAGCGCTCCGGGTCGCGCCAGAAGCGTGGATCACGATGCAGGAGGTAGGGACACAGCAGCACCTCGACGCCGCGGTCTATCTCGTATCCGCCGATGCGGACTCGCTCCGCCGTGGTTCGCGTGATGAGCCACTGGGGCGGATGCAAACGCAGGGTTTCCTTGATGAACGCGCCGATGTATCGATCGTCGGCGTCCGGCTCGGCGGCGATGGCCGCGGACAACTCGGCGTGCTCGGCCAGCCGGAGCGCTATCCAGGCCTGCGCGGCGCCCGGTACGCCATGCGAAGCGAACATGACACTCCGCAGCACCGAGACGGCCTTGCTGAGATCAGCCTCTGCCGCGACGCCTGCGGCCAGCCCGTCCACCAAGTCCCGAGGCTGCTCCGGCCGGCCCTCCGGTAGGCGTCGTCTGATCAACTCCTCCAGGAGATCGAGCAGGTGACGGTTTGCCCGGACCGCTTCGCGGGCGTGCGGGCGGGGCCACCAGCCGACTCGGCCCTCGTGACTGAGCAGCGCCTGCAGGGCCGTGCCGAAGAGGCTGTCCGCCGCTTCGGCCAGCGTCTCCAGCCGGCTCGGATCCGCCTCCGCACCGGCACAGAAGTCGGTCAAGGCACGGCCGAGTAGTCGACGGCATGCCTGGGTCAGATCGAACGGCGAGCTTGTCAGGTCCGTCAGCTCGTCGGTCACTCGGGCGGTGAACCGTTCCGCGTGCCGAATCGTGAGCTGGTCGGCGATGGCGCTCCAGATCTCGCGGCGGACCGCCATCCACTCAGCCACGTGCGCTTGCTGTTCCAGCCGCTCGCGGCGGCCGGCACGAAGTCCATTGTCGACGGTATAGGCGTGATTGGTCTGTGCCAGCACCTGATGGACGAGCTCAGGATGATGTACGGCGATGACATTCGAGGACAGCCGGACCACGTCGCCGAACCGGTCTCGATTCGTGGCCAGCCAGCCGAGGCGATCGCTCTGGTACGCCGTCACGTCGCCGATCAGCCACTGACCCGGTGGGCCGGGAACAGCACGCGCCAAGTGGTTCTCCCGCAGGTGAACGGTGGCGGCCGGCCGCCACCGTGAACACGAGTGACGGTCAGCGGCAGATCTTCGGGACGTACAGGTAGGCTCCGCTCGTCCGGGCCTTGCGCAGCCGACGTCCGACCGCCCGAATGTACGTGATCATAGTTGCCTCCTTCTATGGATGCGGCAGGCGATGCGGACAACCTATCTTTCACTTCGGGCGTTCACAAGATTCAAAATCTTCCATCGGCCGTCACGTGGTATCTCACCCGTGCGCCTAGAGTCCGCTGGCGAGCCGTTCGATCGTGGTCGCGGCGGATTCCGTACGGGCGGCGCGAAAGCCGGTTCCCGCCCACAGATGCAGCAGCTCGGCCTGACCGGCCTGTGCCGCGGCCTTGCGTATCGGACTCGTCAGGTGGTGCAGCGCGGGATAGCCATGCGGGGCGACCGGCCCGAAGCGATCGGTGAAGTCGTTGCGCAGGGCCCGTGCGGGGCGGCCGGTGAACGCGTGGGTGACGACGGTGGTGGTGAAGCGAGGGTCGGCGAGCGCCGCTCGGTGCGTAGCCGAGGTGCCGGCCTCGTCGGCGCGTAGCAGCAGCGTGCCGACCATGACGGCCTCGGCTCCAGCGCGTATCGCCGCCGCGACTTGGTCGGGACCGGCGATGCCGCCGGCGGCGACGATCGGTACGCCGGTCACACCCCGGACGGCGGTGACCAGCCCGGGCAAGGCGACGTCGGGCACCGGACGTGCTGGGTCGAGCGTCGCCGAATGACCACCCGCGGCGGCAGCCTGCACGATCAATCCATCGACGCCGGTCTCCACTGCTGCGAGCGCCTCCGTCGGTGACGTGACGGTTTGGACGACGATCACCCCGGCGCGCCGCAATCGAACGACGACATCGCGGTCGGGAATGCCGAACGTGAACGATGCCACTGGCGGTGGTTCGTCGAGGAGAAGGCCGATCTTGTCGTGCCAATGGTCGTCGTCCTCGATCGGCTCGCCCGCCGGTAACGTCACCTCCAGCCGCTCCGCGACCGGCTGCAGCGCCGCTGCGTACTGGCGATACGCCTGCGCCGCCACGGGGGTGGGATTAGGTGCGAACAGGTTCACCCCGAAGACGATCCCCGAGCCTCGCGCGGTGCGCAGCTGAGCGGCCAGATCCTCGGGGCTTTTGTACCCGCCGGCCAGGAAGCCGAACGACCCGGCGCCGGCGGCCGCCGACACGAGTTCCGGGCTGGTAGGACCGCCTGCCATCGGGGCCGCCAGCACCGGAACGTCGACGCCGAACGGAGCGAACAACGTCCCCATCGAGCCGATGCTACGTCACACGGCTCCAGCTGAGCCTTGATATGCCGATCACCGGGCCGGCTGGGTGTCGAGGTGCTATCAGGGGGCCGAGGCAAGGCGTCGAGGGCGCCCGGGTGAGCGCCCTCGACGTGTGGTCTACCAGATGTATCCGAGGTAGAGGCTCGCGCCGGTGCTCGTGGTCGAGCAGCGCCACGCGTCGGCGTCCTGCGCCGCCGCGACGCCCGGGCCGGCGCTCTGGCAGTCGGCCGAGGACGCGTAGCTGCCGGCGAACTTCCACGTGTAGATCCCGGCGTTGGCCGACGCCGGTACCGCGACAGCTCCGGCGATGCCGACAGTGGCGACGATCAGCGCCTTCTTCACTCGCGACATCAACTCCCACCTTTCTTGATGAGGGGTGCAATCTCCGCGAAAGGCTACGCAAGATCAGTCCACTGTGGGCAGCCATCATGATCACGTATTGGTAACGGTTGACCACATACGTGTGAACGCCACGCCTACGGTCTGTGGCCGGAGCCCGCAGCGTGGATGTCGAGCGTCAGCTCCTGTAACGCGAGGCGGGCATCCTCGGCCTCCGGGCGGCCGAGGTCGTCCAGGATCGTCGTGGCCTCGCGCAGGGCTTGGGCCGCCGCGCCCAAGTCGCCCAGCGTTCGGTAGCCCGCGCCGAGTTGCACGAGCGTCTGCGACTCGGCGAACCGGTCGCCGCTCTCGCGGTGCAGGGAAAGCGCGTGGCGGCAGCAGTCGACTGCTTGCGTCGCGTCGCCCAGCTGCAAATGGATGACGCTGAGGCTGTCCAGGGTTGTGGCCTCGCCGTACCGGTCGCCCGTCTTGCGTTGCAGGGTCAAGGCCTCCTCGCAGGTCACCAGACCGGCGTCGGGTTCACCGAGGTGCGCCTGGCACCAGCCGACCGCGTTCAACGCGGTCGCCTGGCCGGAGACGTCATCCAGGTCGCGGAAGATGGCGAGCGCCTGGAGCGCGTGGGTGTGCGCGGATGCGAGATCGCCTTGCATCTCGTGGATCTGGCCCAGCGAAAGCTGCGCGTGCGCCGCACCGGCCTGATCGCCGAGCTCGATGAACAGCGGCAGCGCCTGACTCAACTGATCACGCGCGTCCTCGAAACGACCGAGTTCGCGATATGCGCGGGCCAACCCTCGGTGGGCCCAAGCGATCTCCAGCCGGTCGCCCAGGCGTTGGACGGCTCGCAACGCCATGAGCCGGTTGTCGGCTCGTTCGCCACGCCGGCCACTGCGAACGAGGTAGCCGTCGATCGCCCACGCGAGCTGGACCGCGTACTCGTCCAGCCCGGCCTGCACCATCGCGGAGAAGGTGGCTTTCAGCACCTGGTGCTCGGTCGCCAGCCAGGCGAGGGCCTGGCCCGTGTCGCCGGGGTTCTCCGGGATCACGCCGACCGGCACTTCACCTGGGCCCGCGGCTCGTCCCGGCTGGTGCACTCGATGCGGGTTGAGTTGGTGACCCGCCGTCAACGCGCTGTGCAGATAGTGGGAGAACATCCGCTGGACAGCGTGCTCACGCTCGGTCGCGTCCTCGGCCTCACCTAGTTCCACCGCGTACGCGCGAATCAGGTCGTGGAACGCGTAGCGGCCGGGGCTGGTCTCGTTCAGCAGGTTGAGCTGGGACAGCTCGGCCAGCAGGGCACGGGCCGGCGCCTCGGCGACCCCGGCGATGCTTACGGCCGCCGCCGTCGACACCTCGGGACCTGGATGGAGGCTGAGCAGCCGAAACATTCGTGCTGCCCCAGCGGTGAGTGTCCGGTAGGAACAGCCGAACACCGTACGCACGTCGGTCACCTGGTCGCCGCCGGCCAGCGCATCCAGGCGATGTGGTGCTTCAGCCAGTTCGGCGGCCAGTGCCGCCAACGGGAATGTGGGCCGGGCTACCGCCCGGGCCGCCACGATGCCCAAGGCGAGCGGCAGCCGTCCGCATCGGCCGACGATGTCGTCGACGGGCTGAGGCTCGGCTGCCACCCGATCAGCGCCCAGGCGTCGGACCAGCATCCGGCGGGCTTCCTCGACGGAGAGCAGGTCGAGCATCAGCGGCCGGGCGGCCTCGGCCGCGACGAGCCCGGTGAGCTCGTTGCGGCTGGTGACCACGACGCAGGACGGGCCGCCGGGAAGCAGCGGCCGAACCTGCTCGGCGTCACGCGCGTTGTCGAGCACGATCAGCATCCGCCGGTCGGCCAGCATCGATCGGTACAGCGCCACTTGAGCGTCGAGGGTGGACGGTATGCGCTGCGGCGGCACGTCGAACGCTTCGAGGAACCCGCGTAGGGCGTCGGACGCCGTCATGGCCTGTCCCAGCGGATGGAATCCGCGCAGGTTGACGAACAACTGGCCGTCGGGGAAGCGGTCGGCGACCCGATGCGCCCAGTGCACGGCCAGGGTGGTCTTGCCGACCCCGGCCATCCCGGCGATGACGACGATCGCCGGGACACTGGTGCCGGGGGTCTGGTCGAGCTCGGCGAGTTCGGGCGCCCGGCCGATGAAGGCCGCGACCTCGGCAGGGAGTTGGCGCGGCACCGTGAACGCCGACGCCGACGGGTGTTGCGACGAGGTGCCGCCGGCGACGCCTGGCCCGAGCGAAGCGGCCAGGATCTGTTCGTGCAATCCACGCACCGCGTGGCCGGGTTCGATGCCGAGTTCATCGGCGAACAGCCGGTAGAGCCGT
>JABFYB010000601.1 GCA_013361475.1 Hamadaea sp. | reverse complement strand
CGCCTCGTCGATGACCAACATCTCCTTCTTCTTCCCCGAGCGGAAGAAGGGCACCGCGCTCGGGCTGAACGCCGCGGGCGGCAACCTGGGCATCAGCGTGATGCAGCTGGTCGTGCCGATCGCGTTGTCCTTCGGACTGGTCTACGGCGGTGTCATGTGGCTGCCGCTGATCCTGGCCGCCGGGATCTTCGCGTACGCCTTCATGAACAACCTCGCGGTGGCGAAGTCGCCGCTGCGGGCGCAGTTCGCCACGGTCAAACGGGCGCACACCTGGATCATGTCGTTCCTCTACATCGGAACCTTCGGCTCCTTCCTGGGCTACTCGGCGGCGTTTCCGCTGGTCCTGAAGCTCCAGTTCCCGAACGCCCCGGTCGCGCACCTCGGCGCGGCGACGATCACGCTGGCCTTCGCCGGGCCGCTCGTGGGCTCGATCGCCCGGCCGTTCGGCGGCTGGCTCTCGGACAAGGTCGGCGGGGCGCGGGTCACCGCCACCTGCTTCGTCCTCATGGGGCTCGGCTCGTACGGCGTGGTGACCGCGGCCGGGTCGAAGAACCTGGCGCTCTTCCTGGCCTCGTTCGGCGTGCTGTTCACCGCGTCCGGGGCGGGCAACGGCTCGACCTACCGGATGATCCCGGCGATCTTCGCGGCGAAGTCCCCGGACGCGGCGACGGCCAAGCGGGAGTCGGCGGCCACACTGGGCATCGCCGGAGCGGTCGGCGCCTTCGGCGGCTTCTACCTGCCCCGGGCGATCAGCGACTCGATCGCCACGAGCGGGGGAATCGGCACGGCCTTCACCTGGTTCACCGTCTTGTACGCCGTCTGCCTCGCCGTCACCTGGTGGTGCTACCTGCGCCGGCGGGTGCTGGTCTCGGTCGCGCCCAGCCTGGCCCACGCCGCCGTCTAACCCGCCCCTGTCTCCCCCGCCAGCCCCGTTGATCATGGAGTTGACCGCAGTCTCGACGGCGTGTCGTGACCGGAAACTCCATGATCAACGGACAATTTGAGTGACGCGCTCAACTAGTTCTTGCGCATTGGTTGAAGCTTCATCTAACTTGGGTCTCGGCGATGACGCCAATCGACGTGAACATCTTTGGGAGACCCACATGAGCCTCGTTCTCGACCCGGCGGCGCAGGACCTGTTGTTCCGCGAGGCGCGTACCGCGAACGCCTTCACTGACGAGCCGGTGAGCGACGAGCAGATCCAGGCGATCTACGACCTCGTCAAGTACGCCCCCACCGCGTTGAACTCGCAGCCGCTGCGGGTCGTGCTGGTGCGTACGCCGGAGGCCCGGCAGCGCCTGGTCGGCACCCTGGCCGAGGGCAACAAGGCCAAGACCGCGGCCGCCCCGCTGACCGCCATCCTCGCCGCAGCCCACGACTTCCACGAGAAGCTCGACAAGACCTTCCCCCACGCCCCCGGCCTCAAGGACCGGTTCGCCGAGGAAGAGGCCCGCATCCAGACCGGCCGGTTCAACGGCGCGCTCCAGGTCGGCTACTTCATCCTGGGCGTACGCGCCGCCGGGCTGGCCGCCGGCCCGATGGGCGGGTTCGACGCCGACCTGCTCAACAAGGAGTTCTTCGGCGACGGCCAGGCCAGCGTCCTGGCGGTCGTCAACATCGGCAAGCCGGCCGACAACGCCTGGTTCGACCGCAACCCGCGGCTGGACTTCGACGAGGTCGTGACGACCGTCTGACCAGGTCTTCCGTACTTCCGGACCGCAGCCGGCGTCGCGCCCCGCGACGTCGGCTGTCGGCTTGACGGCAGCGTGATGCGCAACCTACTCGACAGAGACGGGAAGTGAGTACTGTGACTGGCATGTCCGCCGACATCACGACCGAGACCCGCTGGCTCACCGACGACGAGCAGCGGTCCTGGCGGGCATTCCTCGAAGGCAGCCGGCTCCTGATGCACAACCTCGAACGAGGGCACCAGAAGCACGGACTGTCCGGCACCGACTACGAGATCCTCGTCCAGCTGTCGGAGGCCCCCGAGCGTCGGCTCCGGATGAGCCAGCTCGCCGTGCGTACGCTGCTGGAGAAGAGCCGCCTGTCGCACCAGATCACCCGGATGGAGAAGGCCGGCCTGATCGAGCGGCAGCCGTGTCCCGACGACCGCCGGGGCCAGTTCGCGGTGCTCACCGAGCACGGCTGGGCGACGATCCAGCGTGTCGCCATCGACCACGTCAACCAGGTACGCGACATCTTCGTCGACCGGATGACGCCGGAGCAGTTCGCTGTCCTGGGCGCGGCGTTCGAGCAGGTCGCCGCCGGGCTACGCCAGCCGCGGCCGGAGGCCTGTGCCGAGGCGCTCGGCTACGAGGCGCCCGAGTCGTGCGGCGCCGGCGACGACGAATCCTGCGACGGCTAGCCAACCGCCCTCGGAGTGCGTCCGGCCCCCGCTACGCCCCGAACACGCACGCGTGGGCGAGCCCGCCCGGAGTCGATCAGTCCCCCAGGGAGTCGATCAGGGCGCCCGGCACACGACACGCCGGTCGATCACGACCATAAGTTCATGATCGCGCGGAACCCACCGGGGCGGAGGCCACGGGGGCGGAGGCCACGGAGCTAGAGGTCTTGGATGATTTTGAGCGCTCGGCCGACTCGCCGCATGGTGTCGGTGTCCGCGACCTCGACGAGGTCGGTGAACCACTTCTTCATCGGCGACGAGACGCGGTCGGGCATGATCACGAGTTCGCCCATCTGGACGGCCAGCGGCGAATCTCGCAGCTCCTCCTCGTCCACGACCTCGGCGACGACCACTATCGGCACGTCGGTCCCGTTGTAGACGTCGGAGCTGATGACCAGACCGAGTCGCTCGCGAGCGCCCTCGATCCGCCAGATCTCACCTCTACGCAGCACGCTTGCCATGCCCTCCGCCGCTTCAGTGCGGTCGACGACCGCCGCCCTGGGTCATTCCACCACGCAATGCGTCGGTGACCGTCTCATAGTCGGCCTCGTCCGCAAGCGCCTGCTTCTCCAACTTGTCCAGGCCCGCTCTCCGGAGCACGTCGGCGTGCGCGCCGAAGAGCTCGCGTAGGGCCTTCTCCTTGGCGGCCTTGTCCATCCAGGCCGACAAGGACATGCCGTCACGTTCCGCATAGCGGCGCGCGTCGGCGATCGTGTCATCCGAGAACGAGAGAGTCACCTTCGCAGTCATGCAAGTGAGGGTACCTCTGGTATGACTCATAGTCATCCCCCAATCAGAACTCCGCGCGTGAGTGAAACCGCAGCTCACGTGAGGTGTAACTGATCTCACAGACAGTCACTAACGATCACGCTAGAACGTCGTGTCAATGGACAAAACCCCCATCTGTGTCCTGCCGGTCATACCACCGGCCAACACCGTCCCCACCGAACAGATGAGCGCGACTTTGCAGGTCGGAAACATATGAGAAGCCGGGCCGAAACCGCCCGCCTGCACGCTCGTCTACATGCCAGCCGAGGTCGCCACCCACTGCCCGTATTGCGCTCTGCAATGCGGGATGACGCTGCGCATCACCAAGCCTCAGGGTGGCGACGGTCCGGAAAGGGTCGAGGTCGCCCCCCGCGATTTCCCCACCAACCGGGGCGGGCTGTGCCAGAAGGGCTGGACCGCCGCCGAGCTGCTCGACCACCCCGACCGGCTGCGTACGCCGCTGATCCACGGTGAGCCGGCGACCTGGGACGAGGCGTACGCCTTCATCACCGGCAAGATCCAGCAGATCCAGCGGGAGCACGGGCGGGACGCGGTGGCCGTCTTCGGCGGCGGCGGGCTCACCAACGAGAAGGCGTACGCGCTGGGCAAGTTCGCCCGGGTGGCGTTGCGGACGAAGAACATCGACTACAACGGGCGCTTCTGCATGTCGAGCGCGGCCGCCGCCGGGATGCGCGCGTTCGGCGTCGATCGTGGACTGCCCTTCCCGCTCGCCGACATCGGCCGGGCCAAGACGCTGCTGCTGGTCGGCGCGAACGTCGCTGAGACGATGCCCCCGTTCGCCCGCTACCTCACCGAGCAGCGCGCGCTGCCGGGAGCGACGCAGATCGTGATCGACCCCCGGGCCACCCCGACCGCCCGGAACGCCACCCTGCACCTCCAGCCGACGCCGGGCACCGATCTCGCGCTGGCCAACGGCCTGCTCCACATCGCGATCGCCGAAGGGCTGATCGACAAGGAGTACCTGCAGGAGCGGACGACCGGCTTCGACGACGTACGCAAACTGGTCGCGGAGTACTGGCCGGCGCGAGTGGAGCGGCTGACCGGCGTACCCATCGCTGATCTGGAGCGAGCCGCGCGGGCCTTGAGCGACGGCCCGGCGATCATCCTGACCGCGCGCGGCGCTGAGCAGCACGCCAAGGGCGTGGACACGGTGACGGCCTTCATCAACCTGGCGCTGGCCCTGGGCCTGCCCGGCCGCCCGGGTTCCGGGTACGGCTGCCTGACCGGGCAGGGCAACGGCCAGGGTGGCCGGGAGCACGGGCAGAAGGCCGACCAGTTGCCCGGTTACCGCAAGATCGACGACCCGGCCGCCCGCGAGCACGTCGCCGCGGTGTGGGGCGTGGACCCCGCTGACCTGCCCGGACCCGGCCGGTCGGCCTACGAACTGCTCGACAGTCTCGGCGAGGACGTCCGGGCGCTGCTGGTCTTCGGCTCGAATCCCGTCGTCTCCGCTCCGAATGCTGTTCACGTAGAGAAACGTCTGCGAAACCTGGATTTGTTGGTCGTGTGCGACTTTGTCAGGAGCGAGACGGCACAGCTCGCCGACGTCGTCCTCCCCACCGCCCAGTGGGCCGAGGAGGACGGCACCATGACCAACCTCGAGGGCCGCGTGCTGCGGCGCAAGGCCCTCCGCGAACCACCGCCAGGGATAGGGACGGATCTGGCGGTGCTGGCCGAGCTGGCTGACCGGCTCGGCCCCGGGACGGACGCCGTTCGGGCAAACGGCGGCCTTCCCACGAGTGCGCGGTTCGACTCCGATCCGCGCGCGGTCTTCGAGGAGCTGCGGCGTGCCTCCGCAGGCGGGTTGGCCGACTACGCGGGCGTCACGTGGGAGCGGGTGGACGCCGAGGACGGCGTGTTCTGGCCCTGCCCGGCTGTGGACCGGGCGGGCACGCCGCGGCTCTTCGAGGAGCGATTCGCCCACGCCGACGGGCGGGCCCGGCTGATCGCCGTCGAACACCGGCCCGCGGTCGAGGAGCCCGACGCGGACTATCCCCTCTACCTGACCACCGGGCGGTTGCTGGCCCAGTACCAGTCCGGCGCGCAGACGCGCCGGATCGAGCCGCTCACGCGGGTCGCCGGGTCCGCGTTCGTCGAGCTGCATCCCGACCTCGCGGCCCGTCTCGACATTTCTCCAGATCAGCTGGTACGCGTGACGAGCCGCCGCGGCGAGATGACCGCCCCCGCGCGGCTGACCGAGAGCATTCGCCCGGACACCGTCTTCGCCCCCTTCCACTTCGCCGGCCGGCAGCGCGTCAACTCGCTGACCTCCGACGCGTTGGACCCGATCTCTCGCATGCCCGAGTTCAAGGTGTGCGCCGTCAAAGTCGAGCCGGCAGGGCCCGCATGACCGCACTTCTGACGACCGCCGATGTCGCCGGTCTCCTCATGGACAGGAGAACAACGGTGGATGGAGTAGTCATCGTCGGCTATGGGATGGCGGGCGCGCGCTGCGCCGCCGACCTGGCCCGGCGCGGCGTCAAGGCGACCGTCGTGGGCGCCGAGCCGCATCGGGCGTACAACCGGATCTTGTTGTCGAACCTGCTGGCCGGCAAGGTCGACGAGGCGGGTGTGGAGCTGCCCGACTCGGGCGGCTCGATCCGGACGGGCTCGCCGGTCGTCTCGATCGACCGGAACCGGCAGTCGGTGACCTGCGCCGACGGCACGATCGTGGAGTACGAGCACCTCGTCCTGGCGACCGGTGCCACCGCGTGGATTCCGCCGGTGGAGGGGCTCGACCCGGAGGCGTTGCCCGACCGGGTCGCGGTGTTCCGGACCCTGGACGACTGCCGCCGCATTCTCGACTTCAGCGCGGGTGCGCGGACCGCGATCGTGCTGGGCGGTGGCCTGCTCGGGCTGGAGGCGGCCCGCGGGCTGGCCGGACGCGGGCTGGCCGTGCAGGTCGTGCACCCCGTCGGTCACTTGATGGAACGCCAGATCGACCCGGACGCGAGTCTCATCCTGGCCGGCACGCTGGCCGACCTCGGCATCACCGTCCACACAGGAGTATCGGGCGCCCGGCTGACGACCGGGCCGGACGCCGTCACGCTCACCCTCTCCGACGGCCGCGAACTCACCACCGACCTGCTCGTCCTGTCGTGCGGCGTACGCCCGGAGACGGGGCTGGCCCGCGCGGCCGGGCTCACCGTCGACCGGGGCATCGTGGTGGACGACCGGCTGCGGACCAGCGACCGGCGGATCTCCGCCATCGGCGACTGCGCGCAGCATCGCGGTCAGGTCGGCGGCCTCGTCGCCCCGGCGTGGGCGCAGGCCGAGGTGGTCGCGCGAGTGCTGAGCGGCGAGGAGCCGCTGGCGGCGTACCAGCCCGCGCCGATCGTGACGCGGCTCAAGGCGAACGGCATCGACCTCGCCTCGATGGGGACGCTGGACGGCGAGCACCACGAGGACCTGCGCTTCGCCGACCCCGCCCGCGGCACGTACGCCCGCCTGCGCATCCATGAAGGCCGGGTGTCCGGCGCGGTGATGCTGGGCGACAACCCGCTCGTCGGGCAGGTCATCCAGCTCTTCGACCGGGGCGCGCCGGTCCCCAGCGACCGCCGCGCGCTCCTCCTCGGGCGCAGCCTGGGCAGCCCCGCCACTGCTCAGGTTGCGCCCACTCCGGCGCTGATGCCCGACGCCGCGACCGTCTGCCAGTGCAACACGGTCAGCAAGGGCTCCATCGTCCGCGCGTGGCGCGACGGCTGCCGCGACGTCGCGGCGATCGCCGAGCGTACGCGTGCCACCACCGGCTGCGGCACCTGCACCGACGCGGTCTGCGGCATCGCCGATTGGCTGTCTGCGCAGGAAGGTGTCAAGGCATGAGGAATCTGATCGTGGTCGGCCACGGGATGGTCGGGCAGCGTTTCGTCGAGGCCCTCTCCGCCCGGGACAC
>JABFYB010000040.1 GCA_013361475.1 Hamadaea sp. | reverse complement strand
CCGTGTTCGGCCAGGGCACCCGGTAGACCGCGCGTACACCGGGGCGCCGCTTTCCGGCGCACACATGCCCTGACGCAGGTAAGTCCACAGACGACGCGCCTGCCTTCGCCGTACCCTCCACTCGGAGACCGCCATGGCCGCCGTGCCCGTCAGCGCACGCGATCCGCGCATCAGCGCTTTCCTGTCCGCCCGGACCCCGTCCGGGTCCGTCGTCGCCGAAGGCGTCTGGGCACACCAGTGCCTCCTCCAGGCCGACGCCGACATCGACGTCCTCGTCCTCTGCCCCGATCTGCTGGAACCCTCGACCCGGCGGCTCGCCCGCGACCTGACCGGGCGGGCGCGTACCGCGGTCGAGGTGTCCGCCAAGACCTACGCCCGCATCAGCCGCCGCACGAAGCCGTCCGGCCTGGCCTCCCTCGTACGCCTGCCGGACTGGCCGCTCGGCGACGGGCACATCGACGGCGTCCCGCTCGGTGTGGGCGCCAAGATCCTGGTCGCCGACGGCATCGAGTACGCCACCAACCTGGGCGCGCTGATCCGCATCGTCGACGCCAGCGGTACGCGGGCCCTGCTGCTCACGAATCGCCAGGCGCGCCTGGAACACCCCGACGTGTTCACCGCCAGCCGGGGCACGCTGCTGACCACGCCCGTCGTCGACTTCGGCGAACCGGCGGCGGCCGCGGACTGGCTGCTCCGCGCGGGGTTCACGATCCGGCTGGCGTTGCCCGGCGCGCCCGGCGATTTCCGTACGCCCGGCGGCGAGGCGCCCGGCCCGACCGCGATCGTCGTCGGCTCCGAAGGCCGGGGAGTGTCCCCGCAATGGCGGTCGGTGCCGCACGAACCCGTCTCCATCCCGATGCGAGGCCGAGCCGATTCGCTCAACGTCGCCGTCGCGGCGGGAGTGCTGCTGTTCGGCTGACGCAATTAGGAACGAGGCTCGCCTAAAGCGGATCTAGGGTCGAGGCGTGAAGCAAGATCGCACCCAAGGGAGAACCGCGATGAGCACCAACGCGCCAGCCGGCTACACGACCGCCGCGCCGTGGATCGTCACCCCCGACACCGGCCGCCTGCTCGACTTCGTCACCACCGTGTTCGACGGAGTGGAGCAGGGCCGCGTGCCGTTGGCGGACGGCACCATCGGCCACGCCGAGATCCGCGTCGGCGACACCGTCCTGCTCGCCTTCGACCAGCGACCGGACTGGCCGTCGATGCCGTCGCTGCTCCGGGTGTTCGTCCCGGACGCCGACCTCGCGATGGAACGCGCGGTCGCTGCCGGTGCGCGTGTGGTCACGACGTCGGCCACGCATGCCTTCGGTCAGCGCGGCGGACGCGTACGCGACCCGTTCGGCAACATCTGGTGGATCAGCGCGATCGTCGAGGACGTGCCGGTGGAGGAGGGGCTGCGCCGCCTGGCGGAGCCCCAGTACGCCGACGCTATGCGCGACGCGCAGGAGACGCTGGATCGTGAGCTGAGCGGGCGGGCCGAGAGCGACGTCAGCCCGGTCAGCCTCACCGGCCGCTAGGACGGTCGAATCCCGCCGCCAGGCGCCCCGCCAGGTCGTCGAGCTCGGCGGGGCCACCACGGGGAGCACCGGCCCATGCGTGGCCGTCCAGCCAGCCGACCTCGGCCGGTGTCCCTGGCGGCCCGGCGGCCACCGGGCCGGGAACGAACGGCATACGATGCGAGCTGTGGACATTCCGCTTCGTGATGGTGCGACGACGGTCGGGGTCGGGCTGGAGACCCGCGGCGGGGTCTTCACCACGCTGATACCGGAGGGCGCCCGCGTGCCGTGCCGGCAGTCGGCCGTCTTCACCACGGCCGCCGACGCCCAGCGCAGCATCAAGGTCGGCGTGTTGCGGGGCGGCGAGGATGGGCCGGTCGTCGTGGGCCGCTACGAACTCCTGCTGCCCGGCGACGCTCCGCGGGGCGCTCCACAGATCCGGGTGACCTTCGCGATCGGCGAGGACGGGTCGTTCCGTCTCAGCGCGGTCGACGGCGAAGGCGCCGATCTGGAGGTCGTCAGCGCGGCCGCCTGAACCCCGGCGCCGGGCGGAACCCGGCGTATGAGGTATCACTTGCTCATGAAGTTCGTGCTGTTCCCCGGCCGCCACCACGTCCTGACCCGCTTCCAGGCGGAGTACCTGAGCCGCCTGACGGTGAACGGCGGCCCCGGCCGCTGGACCGTCGTCTGGGCGGTGACGTCGGCGAACCACGCGAACACCCGGCGCAACCCGGTGGCGTACCACCGGCGCGAGGCGGCCATCGAGCGGTTCAGCGTCCTGACCGGGCTCCGGTCGCTGGTGGTGCCGGTGTTCGACACCGCGCCGACGGATCGGTTCGCCGAGGTGACGATCAAGAACATCGCGACGGAGACCGGGATCGTCCTGACTCCGGAGAACACGGTCGTCGCGTGTTCCACGCCGGAGGTGGCGGCGCTCTACGCGAGGCTCGGCTACGAGATCGCGACCGTGGAACAGGAGACCGGGGCCGAACGCCCATGGGACGTGCTGACGCGGCTGGCGCGCGGCGACGAGACGTGGCGGGAACTGGCGCATCCGGCGACGGTCGACGTCTTCGACCGGTATCAGCTGACCGAGACCGTGCGTACCGTAGTGAACGATCCGGTCGTCGGCGACGAAGGCGGCCTGACCGCGACGCGGGACTACCGCAGCTACGCCGAGTCGTTCGCCGACAGCGCCGCCCGCAAGTGGTCCGCCGTACGCGAATACGTCCGTCCCGGCCGCATCGTCGACATCGGCTGCGGCGCGGGCGCGGTGCTCGAACTGGCCGACCGGGAGCCCGCCTTGCGGGAGAGCGATCTGGTCGGGGTGGAGGTCGCCCGGCACTTGTTCGACGAGTGCGTGCACAAGAAGGCGCAGGGCGTCTTCACCAATCCGAACGTGTTCTTCTACCGCCGCAACGTGCTCGGCGGTGCGGTCCTCCCACCCCGCTCGGTCGACACCACGCTGACCTTCGCGCTCACCCACGAAATCTGGTCCTACGGGGAGCAGGCGACCTCGCTGCGCGCCTTCGTCCAGGCGATCTACGACCACACGGTGCCGGGCGGAGTGTGGATCAACAGCGACGTCTGCGGCCCGGACGACCGTGGGCGCCCGGTCCTGCTGCGCCTCGACCGCACCGACGGCGAGAACCCCGTCGAACCCCGGCGTGATCTGGCTGAGCGACCCTCGGCCGAGGTCGCGGCGTACGTGGCGGGGCTGTCCACCCGCGCGCGGTTCGACCAGTTCGCCGTCGATTACCGGTTCCCCGTGAACTTCAAGGTCGACGGGGACCTGCTCCGGCTGTCCCTCGGGGACGCGATGGACTACCTGACGCGCAAGGACTACGCCGGCAACTGGATGTCGGAGACGCAGGAGCAGTTCTGCGGACTGGAGTACGCCGGCTGGAAGAGCCTGCTCGCCGACGTCGGCTTCGAGGTCGACGCGGCTTCGCGTCCGCTGCGCAACGACTGGGTCGTCGGCAACCGGATCGCTCCGGTGGCGTCGCTGACCGACCTCGACGGCCGGCCGCTGGACTGGCCCGTCACCCACGTGCTGCTGGTGGCCCGGCGTCCGCTGAACACCTGACGTGCGGCAGAATCGGGCGATGGCAGTGCTTGATCAGGTCCGTCCGTTGCTGTCCGATCCGATGTTCTGGGCGCGCTACTTCTACGCCCATGACGAGGGTCCCGGCGCCGACCGGCTCGGCGACCTCGCGGACGACCTGGACGAGGCCTTCGAGCCCGACGACGATGCCGAAGAGGACGACGAGGGCGACGGTGAGTTCCATCGCGAGCTGCGGTTCGAGGTCGGCGACGGCTACGGCCTGCTCCTGGACTTCGACGTGTCCCTCGACTCGTACAACCTCGCCGCGTACGGGCCGGGTCAGCCGGAGGCCGAACTCGGCTGGGACGATCTGGCCCACTGGCACCCGTACGCGTTGCGCTGGTCCGAACTGGACCTGATCTGCCGGGCGCTCGCGGCGCGGGATCCGGAGCTGACCCATCCGGGTCCGGCGCTGGCGCTGCTGTGCCGGTTCGCGGCGGTGTTCGACGATGACGACGTCGACTCGGCGGTCGCCACCGTCGACGCGGCGTACGCCTCGCTGCGCCCGAAGAAGGTGCGCCCGAAGCGGTGGGCGACCTACTGGCCGCAGGGCGCGGACTGGCTGGAGCGGTCGGATTTCCGGGGCGAGCACGTGACCTGGCACCGCGACGAGGCCGGCCACACCTGGGGTGAGCAGGCCGACAACCACAGCCGGGAGTTCTACTCGATCCGGAGCGCGCGGCCGGGGTCGGACGGGAAAGGCTTCCCGCATGAGCTGTTTCGAGAGGTGCTGGCGCGGGCAGCGGCCGCCGCGTAAATCGGTTGCCGCGCCCGGAAGCCCCGGGATACCTTCCTGATCATGTTCGCCACGGCTGGATTCGGCGCGCTCGCAGGCCTTCGCCTGCCGGGCGCCGTCGCCGTGCGCGCGAAGTCGGCCCGACTGGATAGCTGACTCTCCTCCACCCCAAACCGCCCAGCGCTTCGGCGCCGGAGCCGGCCTGGGCCCCCAGGACACGGAGGAGAGTGCCGCACGCCGTCCTGAGCCATCCATCAGCCAACTTCGAAGGATTCGTCATGTCCAAGACCACGTTCATCCGTGCCAAGCCGCATCTCAACATCGGGACGATGGGGCACGTCGACCACGGCAAGACGACGCTGACCGCGGCCATCACCAAGGTTCTCGCCGAGCGCGACCCGGCGGCGAACCGGTTCGTCGCGTTCGACGGCATCGACCGCGCGCCGGAGGAGATCGCCCGCGGGATCACGATCACCATCGCCCACGTCGAGTACGAGACGGCGACGCGCCACTATGCCCACGTCGACATGCCCGGCCACGCCGACTACGTCAAGAACATGATCACCGGTGCGGCTCAGGTGGACGGTGCGATCCTCGTCGTGTCCGCCCTCGACGGCGCGATGCCGCAGACCCGCGAGCACGTGCTGCTCGCCCGCCGGGTCGGCGTGCCGCACCTGGTGGTCGCGATGAACAAGGCCGACGCGGTGAGCGACGCCGAACTGCTCGACCTCGTCGAGCTCGAGGTCCGCGAGCTGCTGACCGCCAACGGGTTCCCCGGCCAGGAGATCCCAGTGGTACGCGTATCGGCGCTGAAGGCGCTGGAAGGCGACCCGCGCTGGACGCAGTCCATCGTGGACCTGCTGGACGCGGTCGACGCGTACGTGCCGGTTCCGCAGCGCGAGCTGACGCAGCCGTTCCTGATGCCGATCGAGAACGTGCTGACGATCCCCGGCCGGGGCACCGTGGTCACCGGCGCGATCGAGCGCGGGACGCTGACCGTCGGCGAGACGGTCGAGGTCGTCGGCCTCGAACCGACCTTCTCGGCGGTGGCGACCGGGTTGGAGACGTTCGGCAAGGCGCTGGAGCGGGCCGAGGCGGGGGACAACGCCGCGATCCTGCTCCGGGGGGTCAAGCGGGACCAGGTACGCCGGGGGCAGGTCGTCGCGGCGGCCGGCAGCGTCCGCCCGTACTCGCGGTTCCGGGCGCGGCTGTACGCGCTCACCACCGCCGAAGGCGGGCGGCGTACGCCGTTCTACGCGAACTACCGGCCGCAGTTCTACTTCCGGACCACGGACGTGCCCGGATCGGTGGAGCTGGGCGACCCAAGTCTCGGTGGGGTCGCCGAGGTACGCCCCGGCGACACCGTCGAGCTGACGGTCGTCCTCGGCGCGCCGATCGCGATGGAGGCCGGCCTCGGCTTCGCCGTACGCGAAGGCGGCCGTACCGTCGCGGGCGGCACCGTGACCGACCTGCTGGCCTAGCACAACTTCATCGGTCTACAACGGACAGGCGGTGATCCACATCCCGGAAAGCGTCGCGGAGGCGGCAGCTCTCGACACGATTCGGGATGTGGATCACCTATGGTCCTAGGACGCTCTACGGGGTGAGACGTGCCGCGGGACGTTCAAGATCCGGGATCGCCGCCGAGGCGCTCAGTGAATCGGACAGCGCGGTACGTATGTCCGTCTTCGCCCGGGGCGGGGCGGAGCCGAGAAGGATTGGGGGTCTGCTCGACACGGGTGAGGGGGATTCACCGTGGACACATTGCAGGCGACCCGATCGGGCGTACCGATCTCGGAATATCCACGGCGCTGGCTCGCGCTCGCGGTCATCGCCGTCGCCCAGCTCATGGTGGTGCTGGACGCCACGATCGTGAACATCGCGCTGCCGCAGGCGCAGGCGGACTTGGGGATCAGCGACCCGGACCGGCAGTGGGTGGTGACCGCCTACACGCTGACGTTCGGCGGGTTCCTGCTGCTCGGCGGGCGCATCGCCGACTATTGGGGCCGGAAGCGGACATTCATCACCGGGGCGGTCGGGTTCGCGTTGGCGTCCGGGCTGGGTGGTCTGGCTCAGCACGGTGCCACGTTGTTCGCCGCGCGGGCGTTGCAGGGTGTGTTCGGGGCGCTGCTCGCGCCGGCCAGTCTGGCGTTGCTGACCGTGCTGTTCACGGAGGTGCACGAGCGGTCGAAGGCGTTCGCCGTCTATGGTGCGATCTCCGCCGGTGGGGCGGCGGTCGGGCTGCTGCTGGGTGGGGTGCTCACCGAGTACGCCGACTGGCGGTGGTGTCTGCTGGTGAACATCCCGATCGCGTTGCTGGCGATGCTGGCCGCGCTCGCGGTGGTGCCGGAGAGCCGGGCGCATGGCAACACCACGTTCGATGTGCCGGGTGCGATCGTCGTGACGTTGGGTCTGGCGTCGGTGGTCTACGGCTTCACCAAGGCCGCCACGGACGGGTGGGACGCGCCGGTGACGTTGGGCTTCCTCATCGGTGGTCTGCTGTTGGTCGGAGTCTTCGTGTTCCTGCAGATGCGCGTACGCAATCCGCTGTTGCCGTTGCGGATTCTGCTGGACCGCAATCGGGGTGGGGCGTATCTGGGCAGTCTGTTCGTGGGTGCGGGCCTGTTCGGTTCGTTCCTGTTCATGACGTTCTACTTCCAGCGGACGCTGGGGTATTCGCCGATGAAGGCCGGTCTGGCCGCGTTGCCGGTCAGCGCCGGTGTGTTCGTCGCGGCGGCGGTGGCCAGCCAGCT
>JABFYB010000681.1 GCA_013361475.1 Hamadaea sp. | reverse complement strand
TGCCGGGGATCAAGGAGGTCACCGTGCATCAGCGACCGACCATCGGCCGCCCCGGCGCGACCGTCGGCTGCGGCAACTTGTACTAGCGAGGGTCCACGATGGAACGGACCTCGCCGACCAGGGCGGCGGCGTCGGCCACCGTCTGCTCCAGCGGGTCGAGCGCCGCGAAGATCGCCTGCGCTCGCGCGGCGAACTCCGGCGGCGCGGAGGGCAGCCGCCCGGTCGCGGCGATCATGCCCTTCTCGTTGATCAGCCACGCTCCGTCGTGCGCGTGCACCGCGTGGCACAACACGCCGATCATCCGGAACAGACAGCCCGCGGCGTAGGCGGGATCGGCGCCGGCCACCGCGTACTTCGCCGAGCCCACCAGGAAGTCGGCTTCCCACAGGCCGTGGGCCAAGCTGTCCGCCAACTTCCGGGGATACGCCGACAGCAGCGCTTTGAGGCCGGTGAGTTCGCCGGTGGGGTCGGCCAGGATCTGGCCGAGGGCCACCTCACCGGCGTACGCGTGGGAGTAGAACCCCAAGGGATGGCCGGGTTGGACGCCGATCTCGTAGCGGCCCGCCCGCACCTCGTCGACGACGCCCCGGACACGGTCGAGATCCCGGTAGATCCAGTCGACGCGCCACCCGTCGACGGTGAGCCAGCCGCCGCCGTTCACCCAGGGACCCCACCCGCCGGGCTCGGTCACGTCGGTGGGCGTACCCGTCAATTCCCGGGCCAGTGCGCGCAACCGATCGACGGACAGTGCGCCGCGGTAGTAGAGCCCGAGGTCGATGTCGGAGTCCGGGCGGTGGGTGCCGCGGGCCCGGCTGCCGCCGAGCGCCACGGCGACCACGCCGGGGATCTCGGCCAGGCGGGCGGCGATGGGCCGGAGGTCTTCCATGATCGTCAACGGTAGCCGTAGAACCCGAGGAACATGTCGACACCGGAGTCGATGAGCCGCTCGGTGGTGTCCTCGTCGAGCGTCGTCCCGTACGCGCTGTGCACGAGGTGTGGGTAGAGCACGAGCGAGTAGAGCTGCAGGATCGCGACGTCGACGTCGGGCATGTCCAGGCGCCCCGCCGCGGCCAGGCGGCGGAACGCGGCGGCGAGTGCGGGCCGGGCGCGATCCGGGCCGTGTTCGCGCCAGGCGACGCCGAGCTGCGGGAAGCGACGGACCTCGCTGACGACGAGATGGCGGAGCGCGACCATGTCCGGCCGCGTCATGCTCGTGACCCAGGCGCGGGCGGTCCATTTCAGCGCGCTGCGCAGATCGTCGGAGGCTGACAGCCGCTCGGCGGTCCCGGCGATGGCCTCGGCGAGTGCCTCTTCGAGCGCGTCGCCGACGACGGCGATGAACAGCGTCTCCTTGTTGCCGTAATGGTTGTAGACGGTGACCTTGGAGACGCCGGCCTCGGCCGCGATGGCGTCCATCCCGGCGTCGAAGCCGTCGCGCACAAAGGAGGTCCGGGCCGCCTTGACGATCGCTTCCCGCTTACGCGCGGCGCGGTCGCCGGTCAGCTCCCGCGGGGTGTCGTTGGCCACGCGGGCAGCGTAACACGACCTGAACTGTACCGTTGAGTTCATCTGAACTGTGCGGTACAGTTCGGCGCATGGCTGATTACATCGCTGCCGGTTACCTCGCCGCGGGCTTCGGGCCGGTGCGTAGGGCGTTCTTCGAAGTCGTCGCGGCTGAACCAGGGCTCGGCGCCCAGCTCGTCGCGTACCACCACGGCCGGATGGTCGTCGACCTGGCCGCCGGGATGGACCACGACGACCTGACCGGGCTCTACTCCTCCGCCAAGGGAGCCGCTCATCTCGTGACGGCGCTGCTCGTCCAGGACGGCGTACTGGAGCTGGACCGCCCGGTTCGGCGCTACTGGCCCGAGTTCGCCCTCGACTCGGTGACCGTCCGGCAGCTGCTCAGTCACCAGTCCGGCCTGATCGGCGTGGACGGCGGATTCACCACCGACGATCTCGCCGACGACCTGGTCATCGCCGCTCGGCTGGCGAACCAGAAGCCGTTCTGGACACCCGGCGAGGGATACGGCTACCACGCGTTCGTGATCGGGGCGCTGACCGGCGAAGTGGTCCGGCGCACCACCGGACGGTCCCTGCGCGACATCTACGACGAGCGCGTACGCCGCCCCTATGGACTGGACTTCTACCTCGGTCTGCCGGAGAGCGAAGAGACCCGCTACCGCCCGGTGCAGCCGGCGCAGGGCCGGTCCGCCGGAGCCGGCATCGATCCGCACAGTCTGCTGGGCATCGCGTTCAATCTGCACGCCGACGCCCCGACCGACCTCGTCGACTTCGCCAACACCCGACGCGTACGCGCGCTCGGGCCGGCGTCCTCCGGTGGCTTCGGGAACGCGCGCGGCCTGGCGAAGATGTACGCCGCCGCGGTGAGCGGGATCGACGGGCGGCCGCCGTTGCTGACCGAGGCGACTCTCGCCGAGTTCACCACGCTCCACACGCCGGGGACCGATCTGGTGACCGGCGAACCGGATCACTTCCTGCTCGGCTTCGAGGCGACCGGCGTCCGCTATCCGGTGCTCGGCCGGCGGGCGTTCGGTCACAGCGGCGCGATCGGGGCCGAGTCCTTCGCCGACCCGGACTCCGGCCTCGCGTACAGCTACACGCGTCGGCGGTTCACCTCGACCGGCGGTCCCGCGCCGGAGAACGACCTGCTCATCGCGGCCGTCGCGCGGGCGATTCGCGTACTCGGGTGAGGGAGGGTCAGACCGCGCGGAGGCCGCGGCGGCGGTCGCCGTCGTCGGTGAGGGCGGCGGCGAGGTCGTCCCGGGCGCGGGCGACCCGGGACCGGATCGTGCCGACCGGGCAGCCGAGCACGTCGGCGGCCTGCTCGTAGGACAGGCCGAGAATCTGGGTCGCGACGAAGGCCTCACGGCGGTCGCCGTCGAGCCCGGCGACGAGGTGCCGGAGCAGCACCTGCTCGTCGAAGCGCGGGCCGGTCCCGGCCAGCGTCAGGTCGGCGGCCAGGGTCCAGTCCTCGACGGCGGCCGCACGGGGCCGGCGGGACTGGGCACGCAGGTGGTCGAAGACGGTGTGCCGGGCGATGGCCAGCAGCCAGGTACGCGCGGGCGACCGCGCCTCGAACGACGGCAACGCCTTCATCGCCCGGATGAAGGTCTCCTGGGCGAGGTCCTCGGCCTCCCCCGGATTCCCCAGATATCCGACGAACCGGATGACGTCTCGCTGCGTACGCGCGACGAACTGGGCGACGGCCTGCTGGTCACCGGCCTTGGCGGCGAGCGCCAACTCGGTCAGGTACGCGTCGTCGTCAAGCACGCCCGCCAGGGTAGCCGGTGAACCTGGGCACACCGGGAACCAACCGGGTGACCGTGGCGACAATGTATGCCATGGGACTGGCACCGGCCTGCGAAATCACCCGCGACAATCTGTCGGCCTCGATGGATGGCGCAGTCGTCTCGACGGATGGCGCGCCGTTGGCCGAGGCGGATCGGCACCTGGCCGGGTGCGACGAGTGTTCGGCCTGGTGGCAGCGGGTCCAGCAACTCGACCGGCTGACGCGTACGGCGATCGCGCTGCCCACCCCGGCGCTCGGCGAGGAGGCACTGGCGGCCATCGTCGCGGCCGCGCCGAAGCGCTCGCGGCTGCCCAACGTGCTGCGGATCGCGCTGCTGTGCGTGGGGCTGGCGCAGTTCCTCCTCGGCGTCGCCCAGATCAGCAGCCTCGCGGCGGGCGGCTCCCACTCGCACGATCCCGTGGTGGCCGCCGTCTCGTCCGGGCACCTGTGGCACGAATCGGCCGCCTGGAACGTCGCGATCGGGGCCGCGCTGGCCTGGCTCGCCTGGCGGCGTACGCGTCCCGGCGGGCTCCTGCCGGTGATGACCGCCTTCGTCGCCGTGCTGACGCTGCTGACGGTCAACGACGCGATCATCGGCCGGGTCGAGGTCAGCCGCATCCTGTCGCACGGCTTCGTCCTCGTCGGGTACGCCCTGCTCCTGGTGCTGAACCGGCGCGGATTCGGCGAACCGCCCGGCGACCGCAGGCCGAAGCCGTGGCGGATCGGCGGGCCGTCGGACGGGATCGCCGAGGACGGGCCGTTGGCGACGGTGCACCCGCTGCCGGTGCGGGTGGCGTACCGGCAGCAGGTCACCGTGCAGCAGCGGCGTGCCGCCTGACCCGGCTCAGGACTGGGCGGCGAGCCACTCGGCGAAGGTGATCTTCCCCGTCCGGTGCGGTTCGTTCCCCGGCACCAGGGTGTCGTCACCGATGACCGAGCCGAAGTAGGGCGCGGAGTCGTCGTCGACGACCTTCCGCGGGTCGCCCAGCGCGGCGAGCCGCTGCCGCACCGCCTCGGCCAGCGGAAGGCGCTCCGGCCCGGCGATCTCGACGATGCCGTTGACCGGCTGCGCCACCGCGACCTCGGCCACGTACGCCGCGACTTCGGCGGCGGCGAGCGGCTGGAGGGTCTTCGAGGTCACCCGGACTTCGTCGCCGACCGTCGAGGAGTCCGCGATGCCCTTCAGGAACTCGAAGAACTGGGTGGCCCGGACGATCGTGTACGGCACTCCCGACGCCCGGATCTGCTTCTCCTGAGCCGCCTTGCCCTTCAGGTAGAACGCGTCGTCGCCGGCCCGGTCGAGGCCGACGATCGACAGCGCCACGTGGTGCCCGACACCGGCGGCCACCTCCGCCTCGGCCAGGTTGCGACCGGACGAGGTGAAGAAGGCCATGACCCCGTCCGGCGTGAACACCGGCGGGTTCGTGACGTCGACGACCACCTGCGCGCCCGCGAGGACGTCCGCGAGGCCCTCGCCGGTCGTGCTGTCGACGCCCGACGACGGGGACGCCGCGACGGCTTCGTGGCCCTGGTCGCGCAGGATGCCCACGACCTGCGATCCGATGAGTCCCGTGCCCCCGATGACGACGATTTTCATGACGAACCTCCACGGTCTAACTCGGATAACTTCTGTCCGAGATGCTACTCGGACACATTCGGTCCGAGTCAAGTAGCATGGGCGCGTGAAGTTGAGCGGCGGCGTGGAATGGGCTCTGCACTGCTGTGTGGTGCTGACCACCGCCCAGTCGCCGGTCCCGGTGACCCACCTCGCCGAACTTCACGACGTCTCCGGCAGTTACCTCGCCAAGCAGCTCCAAGCCCTCTCCCGGGCCGGGATCGTCCAGTCCGTCCAGGGTCACGCCGGCGGCTACCGGCTGACCCGGCCCGCCGCCCAGATCACCGTCCTCGACGTGGTCGAGGCGATCGACGGACCGGGGTCGACGTTCCAGTGCACCGAGATCCGGCAGCGCGGCCCGCTCGCGACGCCGCCCGAGCAGTGCACGAAGCTGTGCGCGGTGCACCGGGCGATGCTGCGGGCCGACCACGCGTGGCGAGCCGCGCTCCGCGCCACGACGATCGCCGACCTCGTCGCCGACGTCGAGCGGGACAGCGGCCCGCAGGCGCTCCCCCGCGTCGGCGGCTGGCTGGCCGGACAGCTCGGTCAGGCCTGACGCGTCGGCAGGACCACCAGCTGACGCAGATTGACGTGCCGAGGCCGGCTCACCGCGTACGCGACCAAGTCGGCGATCTCCCCGGCGGACAGCCCGCCCAGCGCCTCGAACATACCGCCGAGCTGCCGGCTCAGGGCGGGATTGTCGATATGGTGGCCCAGTTCGGTGTCGGTCAGGCCGGGCTCGATGTTGGTGACGCGCACGTCGCGCGGGCCGAACTCGGTCCGCAGCCCGGCCGACAGCTGCGTCAGCGCCGCCTTCGTCGCCCCGTAGACCGCGTAGTCCGGGAAAGTCACGTGCGCGCCGATCGAGGAGATGTTCACCAGGTCGGCCGTCCGGCCCTCGGCCGCCGCCTCGACCAGGTCGGCCGAGAACGCCCGGATGACCCGCAGCACACCGGTCACGTTGGTGTCGATCATGCGCTGCCATTCGTCCTCCCGACCGGCGGCGATCGGGTTGGGCAGCATCACCCCGGCCGAGTTGACCACCAGGTCCACCCGCCCGTACGCCCGGCGTACGGCTTCGGCGGCGGACGTCACGGCGGCGCTGTCGGTGACGTCGGTGGCGATCGCGACCGCCTGGCCCCCGTCGGCGACGATCTTCTCGGCGAGGCCGGCGATCCGGTCGGCCCGGCGGGCCAGCAGCGCCACGCGTACGCCGGACGCGGCCAGCAGCTCGGCGATGGCCGCCCCCATGCCGCTGGCGGCTCCGGTGACGACGGCGGTGCGGTTGTTCAGGCTGTCGAAGTAAGTCATGCCGAAAGCCTGCGACGATTCCCGGACCCTACCCAGGGGCGAGATCAACCTAGGTCTGGCAGTACCAGGATCAGTGCGAGCCGCTGAGGCAGACTGGTCGGCGTGCAAGAGATCGGTGAGTTCCTGCGTACGCGTCGCGCCCGGATCAGCCCGGCCGAAGCCGGGTTGCCCGACTACGGACGGCGACGCGTACCGGGGTTGCGCCGCGAGGAGATCGCGCAGCTGGCCGGCGTGAGCGTCGACTACTACACGCGACTGGAGCAGGGCCGGGGCACCGGCGTCTCGGACGCGGTCCTCGACGCGATCGCCCGGGTGCTGCGCCTGGACGCCACCGAGCGGGATCACCTCCGCAACCTGGTCCGCCCGGCGAAGCCGGCCGCCCCGGTGAGACCGGCCAAGCTACGGCCGGAGCTCCGCCGGATGTTGGACCTCATGGAGTCGGTCCCCGCCTTCGTGCTCGGCCGGCGAATGGACCTCGTCGCATGGAACGCGCTGGCCGACGCGGTCGCCGGATTCAGCGCCATGACCGGGCCGCGCAATGTGGCGTACCAGACCTTCTTGGAGCCGAGAGCGCGCGACTTCTATCGCGACTGGGCCGCGGTGGCCGAGGAGACCGTGGCCTACCTGCGCCGGGACGCGGGCCGTCACCCCGGCGACCCGCAGCTGGCCGCGCTGGTCGGCAAGCTGTCGCTGCGCGAGCCGGTGTTCCGCGAGCTGTGGGCGGCGCACACGGTGAAGGAGAAGACACACGGGCGCAAGCTGCTGCGGCACGCCGTCGTCGGCGACCTCGACCTGGCCTACGAGACGTTCGCGCTGCCCGGCGACCCCGACCACCTGATGGTCACCTACATCGCCGAGGCGGG
>JABFYB010000829.1 GCA_013361475.1 Hamadaea sp. | reverse complement strand
GTCACCGAGGACGGCGGTCTGCGACGCCATCCCAGGCTGCTGCTGACCCAGCAGGATGTCGGTGACGGTCCGTCCGACGCCGCGCACCTCGGCGGCCCGCCTCGCGGCCTCCGCGTCCCGGCGGGCGGCCGGGTCGGTGATGTCGGCGACGGCCGCGCCGTTCTGGTCGACCGCGGTCGAGACGAGGGCTGCGACCGAAGCCCCGAACACCTCGGTGAGCAGGGTGTCCAGGGCGGCCCGGCGATCGGCGTACTCGGGCTGGTCCCTCCGGAGCCGCAGGTCTTCCACGAGCGCGTGCGCCTCGGCTGACAAGCGCCGGGCGCTGGACGCCCAGGTCGTGCCGGTCGGTGGCGACCCGACGGCGGCCTGCCCGTGGGCGACCGCGGCCAGCCGAGCCGCCCGCGCCAGCGCACGCGGCTGCTGCCCGGACACCCGACCCGCCTCGCGGTCCTGGTGCAGGCCGAGGGCCAGGCCCAGCGCCTCGGCGACGTCGAGCATCATCCCCGTACGCGTGACGCCCCGCGACGGAATGCGGATCTCCCAGGCCGGATCGCCGAATCGGGGCGGCCGGACCTCCGCGGCCGCGTCCCCGCGCACCCGCCCGGTCGTGACGCGTACGCGTGCCGGCCCGTCACCGTTGGGCCAGGTCAGGTCGTAGGTCGTGCTGTTGCCGTACTGGACGAGGGTGACGCCCAACGCCCGCAGTGCCTGCCGGGTCGCCTCGTTGACCGCGCCGTCGCGAACGGCGGACCGGCGCGTCCGCACCCGATCGGCCGGGTCGCGTACCTGGCGACGGGGGACAAGCCGGGTGTCGGAGCGAACCCGATGCGGCGGTTGGCCGTGCATCGGCCGCCCGTGGTCGGTGCGCGTGTCCGGTGTCACCCGCACATCGGCCACGTACGCGGTCCGGTCGTTCACCGAACGCTGCACATGCACGGTGACCGCGACGGTGTGCCGGTTGCCCTGCGGATCGGTGAAAGTCCGCTGGAACAGCACTCGGGCGTCGCCGGTGTCCCCGTCCTGGACGGTGACCCGGGTCGGGTCCGCGATGGTCTGCCGGATCACGGTGCGGGCCCCGTCCACGACCTCCGCTGTGGACGGTGTGGCGTCCTGGCTCCCGAAGGCGTGCAGTGCACCGCCCCATCGGCCGAGCATCACCGCCTCTGCGCTCGGCTCCGCGAAACCGAGCCGGGGCGCGGCGGTGCGCAGCGTCTGCTGCAGCGACGAGTCCAGCCGGGCGGCGTCGCCGGCCAGCGGCGGCAGGACGATTCCCTGCGGCTCCGGCCGTGCGGCGGTGGCGCCGGCCAGCCGAGTCGTCAGCTCGGTCGTGAACTCCGCCCGCTGCCGATCGGCGGCCGTCACGAGATTCCGGGCGAAGGTCGCGTCCCGTGGGCGCAGGACGCCGCGTACTTCGTTGTTCTGCTGCGCCAATTGGGCCTGAGCGACGGTGCGGACGAACCGCGCCCGGTTCACCGCTTCAGTCAGCGCCGTCAGCAGCGCACTATCCTCCCGTCCCCGGCTCCGGAACTCCTGCGCCAGACCGGCCGCCGCCAGTTGCGCCGTCGCCGCGGTGAGCTGCAGGATTCGCGTACGCTCCCGCTGTGCCCGCCGATCGGAGCCGGTCGGCAAGGTGAGGTCGGCGAGCATCGGCGCGAGCCGAGAGCCCAGCTGATCACCCCAGCTCGCCTCGGCCGCGAGGAGCCGGACGATCGCGTCCGCCGCCCGGGGATTCGCCCGCGCCGCCTCCTGCAACAAGGTCATGACCCGGGCGGTCTCGGCTCGGGCCTGCTGAGTCAGCCGAACCGCCGCTGCGACATCGGCGGAGAGGCCGGTCTGACCCGCCGGCCGGTTCGCCATCAGCACATGCTGGACGTCGGCGACTCCGGCTGCGGCGTACGCCTGGAGCACGTCGCCGAACATGTCCTGGTCGCTCGCGTCGTCGGCCCGGAAGTCCAAGCCGCCCAACCGGACCCGAGCGATCTCCCGCGCCAGGCGTACCTGGAGTTCGGCCCGTGCCGCCGGAGTGGTCAGGTCGGCGTCGTACGCGACCGTCAACCGGAAGCCCTGATCGCCGGTCCAGTCCAGCCGCACCCGCTGGCCGGGCGGGAGGACGGCGTACTCGACTCGCAGCGAGCGGTGGTAGATCGAGTCGAACGTGATCCGCAGGTCGTTGCCGGAGCGGGTGACATCCGCCGGGTGCTGGAACCCGAACGCCTGCGTGAGCAGCGCGACGACCTGATCGATCGCCTGCGTGTCCGGGCGGCCCGCGTACGCCGGAGCCGGGTCGGTCGCGAAAGCCTGCGCCAGTGCGACCGTCCGGGCGGCCGACGGATTCGGGTCGCCGGTGACGCCTTCGGCGACGTGATCCGGCATCGCCGCCGCCCGCTCGTACGCCGCCCGCCAGTCCGGTTCCTGCATCAACGTGAGCAAGGCATCCTGCTCCGCCGAGGAGCCCGCGCTCAGCCGGCCGAGCCGTGCCCAGCGGACCGGCGTACCGCCGGGTTCCAGGCCCATCTCCGTCAGCCGTCGCTCGATGTCGTCGAGGAGGTCAACGGGTGGCTGGCCGGTCGTCGTCAGCAGCGTGTGGAGGCGGCTCAGCAGCTCGTTGACCCGGGATGGGTTCGGCCGGCCGGCGACGACCGCGCCCAGCAACGCGTCGTCGTCGGCCAACGCCGTCTCGGGCTGGACGGCCGCTCCGGTGTGGTCGAAGACGATCGAGCTGAGCTGCGTACCGGGGCTGACGGGCGGGCGGCCGGCCTCGGCGGTGGTGCTGTTGTTGTCCGCGTAATAGAAGACGACGTGGTTCTCGCCGGGATTGGCCGGGTCGGGCTCACGCCGGGCGAACACCGCGTACATGTGCGCCACATTGGAGTCGAGCGGGTCGAGGGCGGCGACGAACGCCATCGGACCGGCGTCCATGTCCTCGGGCAACTGCTGACGCAGCCGCTCCTCGACGTCGGCGAAGCCCCGCGTCCGGTCGCCCGCGGTGAACGGGGCCGCCGCCCAGGCCGTCAGGACGGAGGCGGAGAAGCCCTGCCCGGTGCGGTTCGCCGCCGCGACCGAAGGGTGACCGTAGTGCGTGCTGTGGGTGCTCGCCACCCAAGGGAGACAGTTGTCGTTGCGACCCGGCACGGTGGGACCGCCGTCGTTCACTGCACCGACCCACGGACTGGCCGGGTGCGGATGCATCGGCGGCACGTCGCCCGGCCCGATGCCGAGCATCGACAACAGGCGCTGGACGTCTGCCTGGCTCCCCGGGGCCGTCGAGTCGTCGGGGATCAATCCCTGCAACGGATTCGGCCCGACCGGTGGGAGGCCCGAGGCCGGCGTCTCGTCGTCGGAGCTGGTGTCCGGGTCCAGCGTCAGCGAGGTCGGGCCGGTGATCTGCACCTGGCCGTCCGGCGAGGCGAGCGCCTGCGCGAGGGCATTGGCTCGGGTCGCCTGGTGTGCTGCGAGCTGAGCCTGAGCGGTCGCGTCGAGGACGAGCCGGGCGATCGCGATGGTCACCCGGGGCGAGACCTTCCCATCGGGCTCGGCAGTCTCGTCGGTGTCGCCGTCCTGATCGTCGTCCGCCTCGCCGTCTTGGTCGCCCGCTTGGCCGCCCTCTTGATCGCCTGCTTGGTTGCCGTCTTGGTTGCGGTCACCCGTCTCGTCGGTGCCGGGCTGCGTGGTGGGCTCGCCGGTCTCCTCGTTGTCGGACCGGCCGTCGGGCTTGGCAGTCTCGTCAGTGTCGGTGTCCGCATCGCTGTCCGCCGACGGGTCCGGCTCAGGCGTGCCGCGTTCGTCGGTCTCAGGACGAGTTCCGGGCTCGGCGGTGTCGTCCGTGTCAGGGCGGGCCTCCGGCTTGGCGTTCGCCTCGGCGTCGTCCTCCGGGTCGGTCGTGCCGCGTTCGTCGGGGTTTCCGGCGCGCCGCCGGCCGCCCGGCCCGCCCGGTCCCACAGGTACGCCGTTGCTGTCAGGCCCGGTGCCGGTCGTGTTCAGGGTGCCGCCCGTGGGCGTGGTCGGCCTGCTTGGTGCGGTGGTGTCGCTCTGATCGCCGTCCGCGCCGAGCTGGTCGCCGGTTGGGTCCGTGCTCGGGATGCCCGGAGCACGCGGTGTGGTGTCGCCATCGGCCGGTGCCGGCTGTCCGTCTACATCAGACGCAGGAGCGCTGTCGGGCCGGATCCCAGTCGGCGCGACGGGTGCGGTAGCCGACCCGGTTCCAGTCTGCGCGGCGGGTGCGGCAGCCGGTCCGGCTCCGGTCGGCGCGACGGGCGTGGCCGGTGCGGTGGGGGTGGTGGGCGCGTGGTCTGGCCCCGTCCCGGCGGGTGCGGTGGGCGCAGTGGGTGCGACGGGTGCGGAGGGTGCGGCGGGCGCGCCGTCCGGTCCGGTGGGCGTACCTTCAGGTCCGCCACCGGGAGGAGCCGCTGGAGCGCCGACCGATCCGGCACCGGGCGGCGCAGCGGGTGCGGCAGGCGCGCCGTCGGGCCCGGTTCCCGGCGGTGCCGGTGGAGCCCCGCTGGGGTCGGTGCCTGGGGGCGCCGGTGGAGCCCCGTTGGGGTCGGTGCTTGGCGGCGCCGGTGGAGCCCCGTTGGAATCCGTGTCCGGTGGCGGAGCCGATGTGTGGTCCGGGTTGGTTCCGGGCGGTGGGGCTGCGAAGTCGTCGGTGTCCGGTGGCGGTGCCGACGTGTCGTCCGGGTTGGTTCCCGGTGCCGGAGCAGCGGAGTCGTCGGTGTCGGGCGGCGTACCCGGCGGCTGGGCGCCGTCCGGCGGGGCGGGTATCCGGTCGGCGTTCTGGCGGGCCTGCTGGGCGGCGGTCTCGGCGTTGGTGGCGGCGGTCGCGGCCTGCTGCGCGGCGGCGGTCGCCTGGGTCGCGCCCCGTTGGGCGATCTCGGCCTGCCGGGTGGCCTGCTGAGCGGTCGCCGCCGCCTCCCGGGCCTGGGTGGAGTCGGCTCCGTAGCGGGCGACGGCGGCTTGGGCGGCCGCGTTGGCCTCGTTCGCCCGTTGCTGGGCCGCTTGGGCCTGCCGGGTGGCGGCGTCGGCCGCCTGCTGGGCCTGCGTCGCCTGCTGACGGGCCTGCTGCGCGGAAGTCTCGGCCTGACGGGCGGCGTTCTGGGCGGCCTGCCGGGCCGCGTTCGCGGCGGCCTGCGTACGCGTCTCCAGGCCGAGCACGGACTTGGTGATGTCGAGCGCGTGTCCGGACAGGTCGGCGTTCTCGCTGACCTTGTCGCGGACCATGCCGGAGCCGATGCGGTTGCCGAGATTGCCGAGGTTGACGTTCCAGTTCTGGTAGACCAAACCATTGGCGACGGTCTCCGCGCCGACCTCGGTGATGAACTCGTCCAGCGCCCGGGTGCCGAGGTTGACCCCGGTCTTGCCGAGCTTGCTGGTGAACTTGCCCGCGATGTTCTCGCCGATCGGCGTGGCGAAGCTCAACAGCGCACCGGCCGCGCCGCCGACTCCGGACGCCAAGGTCTTCTTGCCGTCCCAGCTCGTCCGCGTGCCCATGGCGAACTGGGTCAGCTGAGCGGTGATGTCGACACCGGTCTCGGCGCCGATCTCCTTCATGACCTCCCACTTGACGGCGTGCTTGGCCCACTGCTTGAGCTGCTGCTTCAGGCCCTCGCTCAGGCCGTGCTGGCCGAAGGAGCGGATGGCGTTGGCGATCAGGCCGCGCATGAACGCCCAGATCGCGGCCCGGCCCATCGCGATCCGCATCCCGGCCGCCGTCCACGCGGCCCAGAAGGCCAGCCACGCGGTGATGAGGATGACGAAGATCTCGATGATGACGACGGCGACCTCGACCAGCGTGGAGATCTTGTCGTACTCGATGTCGAGGGCGCTCTGTTCCAGCGATCCGACCAGCGAGGGCTGGCCGTCGGCGCCGTTCAGGATGATGTCGACCAGCATCTGCGGGACGTCGTGCCCGAGGCTCTGCCAGGACTGGGCGAAGGTGGCGCCGCCGTCGCCGCCCCACGCCGCGACCAGGTCGGCGGCGGCGCTGTTGGCCTCGGTCAGCCCGGACTGCAGGCGTTCGCCCACCGAACGCCAGGCGGCGGCGAGCTCGCGGATCTGGTCCTCGTTGGCCTCGGGCCAGCCGCTACCACCCGATCCGAGCCAGATCAGCGCGTCGCGGATCTCGTTCCACGGTTCGCCGAAGTCCCACAGCTCGATCACGCCGTCGCCCCCGGTCCGGCCGGGTCAGGCGGGGATGGCGCGGGTGTTGTCGTCCTCGGCCGTCGTACTGCCGTTGATCGCCTTGTTCACCGCGGCGCCCACCGTGCTCAGACCTTCCGCCAAGGTCCGGGCCGACTCGGTGATCTGGGTGGCCGAGGTGGTGTAGTTCGAGCGGAACCTCCGCCCGCCCTCGTCGTCGCCGAACAGCGGCGACTGCGCCTCCATCGTCTTGACCAGGTTCAGCGCGTCGCTCACCACGTCGTCCAGATTGGCCAGCGCCGCGTTCAGCCGGTGGGCGGCGTTCTTGGCACCCTCGGGGTCGGGGATGTCGGTCAGATCAGCCATCTCAGCCTCAGCCCTTCCGCAGGATGTCGGCGAATCCGCCGGTGATCGATTCGAGCAGCTGTTCGGGGCTGCCGGTGAAGCCCGGCTGCCCGACGAGCTCGGGCGGGAGCAGCGGTTCGCACAACTCGACCATGCGCTGCTGGGCGGCGTCGGCGGCGACGCGGATCGTCTCCTCGATCGTGCTCGCCAGCTCCACCGAGTCCGGCTGGTGGTAGATGCCCGGGTCCAGGCGCAGCGAGCGGAGCTTGCCGTCGGCGCCGACCACGACGGTGACCAGCCGGTCCGCGGAGACCGCGGTCACCTCGACCGACCGCAGCTGCGCCATGACCGAGTCGAAGCCGGCCGTCGCCCGCTCCACCTGCCCGCGCAGTTGTTCGGCCCGGGACCGCAAGGCCTCCACCATCTCCCGATCGGCCGCCATGCATCCAACGGTAACCGGGAAACGTTTCGAAAGCGATAGTCGACCGTCCACAAGCGCCGCTGCCGCCCCGACCATGGTGGACAGTCCATTTCGGTGCGATGATCGTGCCGTGCGCCGGGTCTTCCACGCGTCAGTCGTCTCTGGCCTCCTGCTGGGACTGTCCGTCCTGCCGGGCGTTCCGGCGCAGGCCGCCGCACCCTGCTCGCGTGGCCGGGCCGAAGGGGTCCAGACCGTCGCCGCGTTGCCGTGGGCGCAGAAGTGGCTGAACCTGGAAGAGGCCTGGCCGCTGGCCGCCGAGGGCGCCGGGGTCCGGGTCGCGGTGCTCGACACCGGAGTGGACCGGCGGCATCCACAGCTCGCGGCCGCGCTGCTGCCCGGCCGCGACTTCGTCGACGGTGGTGACGGGCGCGTCGACTGCACCGGCCACGGGACCGGCGTCGCCGGGCTGATCGCCGCGCGGCGCGATGCCGCGGTCGGGTTCGCCGGAGTGGCTCCCCAAGCTCAGATCCTGCCCGTACGCGTCATGGAGCGCATCGAGGACGACGTAAATCCGTCGACTGTCGGGGCCGGCGTCGACTGGGCGGTCGCGAACGGCGCCCGGGTCGTCGTCATGGCGTTCACCCTGGCCTTCGACAGTCCGGCGCTGCGGGCAGCCGTCGCGCGGGCGATCGCCCGGGACGTCGTCGTGGTGGCCGCCGCCGGCGAAGGCGACGACGGGACCTTTCCAGCGGCGTACGAGGGGGTGATCGGGGTCAACGCGATCGACGCCACCGGCGTGACCGGTACGCAGGCCCGCTCCGGCGCGCTGGTCGATCTGGCCGCGCCGGGGGAGAAGATGACGACCACGACGCCGGCCCGCGGGCACACCGTCTACACCGGAGGTTCGGACTTGGCCGCGGCCGTCGTCGCCGGCGCGGCGGTGCTCGTCCGGGCGCAACGGCCGGATCTGTCCGGCGCGCAGGCCGCCGCCCGGTTGGCCGCGACCGCCGATCCCGCGATGGGCCGTGGTTCGGCGTACGGGGAGGGCATCGTGAATCCGGTGCGGGCCTTGAGTGAACCCCTGGTCGAGGCCGCCCCGGTGCCCCGCGACCGCATGCCGTCCCCGCAGCCCAAGCCGCGGCCGGAGGTCGGCGTCGGGCCTGTCGTGGCGGCGGCCTGCGCGATCGGGACCGTACTGGTGATCATCGTGGTGGCGTTGCGGCGGCTGCGCCGCCGGATGGCGACGGCTTGGGGCGAACGGAGGCCGGTGTGAACCTCACCGAGGAGCAGGCGCGCGACATCGGGCAGACCTGGGCGCGGAGCTACCACCCGGAGTCGCAGATCTGGCTGTACCCGTTCGAACTGGGGTACGTCGTCGGCCGGGACACCCCGGAGTACGGGCCGGAGGACGGCATCATCCTCGACGCGCACGTGCGGGCGATCATCGACGGCGACACCGGCGCGGTGACGGTGTGGTCGGCCCTGCCGCCGGAAGCGGTCGCCGACGCCTACCGGGCCATCCGACGGGCGGCCGAGCGGTTCTCGCCGCAGACGCTGGCGCTGCTGCGGCTCGCGGGCTGGCGACCCGGCCGGGACGCGGCGTCGGCAGTGGACAGATGGTGGAGCCGCTGCGCCCCGCCCGGTACGCCGTTCCCCGAACCGATCCGGACGGTGCTCCGGGAGTTCGCCGCGCTGCGGATGACCGCCATCGGCCTGGCCTTCGAGCCGATGTCGCCCTCGGCGACCGAGCCGGTCCGGTTGTTCGACCATGAGGGGCGACCGGCGCTCGTCGTGGCCCGCATGGGCAAGGCCGAGCTGATCGTCGACGCCGCCGGTGGTGTCTTCCGACGGGACGGAGACGCCGTCCAGCCGCTCGGCGACGACTTCGATCAGGCGCTGGCCCGGGTGCTCGGCCACACCGCCTGATCCGCCTGCTGATCTCCGGTAGAGGGGATACGTGTCGGCGGCGCGGATGCGTACGTGAGTGTCCGGAGATCACGCCGTTCGCGGCGCCTGCGGGCGGTCGGTCACCCGCGCGTCATGCGCGCCCGTCACGATCGATCTGAAGACGACGGAGCCGCCGTGGGCGTACCCACGACGGCTCCGGCTGGACGGGGAAGGTGACCCGTCAGAGGGTGTGCGAGCGCAGGATGCTGACGACCTGCTGCTCGGTGTCCTGCATGTTCGTGTTCACCTTGGACACGCTGGTCGCGATCTCGCTGTGGGCGTAGTTCAGCAGCTGCTGCGCCTGGTCCCACTCCTGCTTGACCTCGACGTAGGTGGCGTCGGCGTCGCCTTCCCAGCGGGAGAGGATGTCGGCCAGCTGCGTCTTGAGGCGGCCCAGCTCTTCGAGCACGTCCTCGGACGCCTGCCGCATGGCGGCGACGCCGGTGTCGATGGTGTCGAACTCATAGCGAATGACGTCTTCGTAACCCATGTCAGCTCCCTCAGCCCAGCGTGGTCCCGATCAGGCCGACATCCGGCAGGTCGATCATCTTCTCGCGGTCCAGCTCGCTCGTGTCGTAGGTCTGGTTGCCCTTCTGGATGAGCTCACCCAGGAGCCGGAGCGAGTCGTAGATCTTCTCGACGGCCGCGTCGTACGCGTTGTAGACGAGGTTGAACTTGGTGGACGCCGTGCCCTTCCAGCCATCGCCGTACAGGGCCTGGAGCTTGTTCACCAGCGCGGTCTGGATCGTGTTCAGGTGGTCGTACGTCGTGTTGATCTGGGTCGTGGCCCGCGCTAGATCCTCGATACTGAGCTGTACTGCCATGCCTGCCTCCCATCGTGGCATTCCCCCCGGTGGGGGAGTGTGAGAGCCCCGAACGCGCGTCCGCCGCTGCGCCCCGCGGTGTGGCGTAAACGATATCTGTTACGGCGAGGGCCGAGAAGTGTCCACAGGTGACATTGGTGTTACCGCAGCCTGGCTGGCGGCTGCCGGGTCGAGCGCCACACCTTCGGGCAACCGGTCCAATAGGGACGCCGGCAGGAGCACCGGAGTGCCGGCGTACCCGAGGGCGACGGCGGTCTTGTCGTCCGGCACGGCGTGGCGCACGCCGAGGTCGCTGATCAACATGAGCGGTCCACCGGTCGCCCCTGAGCTGGCCATCGAGCGGACCATGACGGCGTGGCCGGGCTCCATCAGAACGGCGTCCGCGAGCGGCAGGCCACCGCGCCCGGCCGCTCGGCGGGGCACGACCAGGGCGGCGCGCGCCGGCAGCCGGCCGCCGATCGTCAGGGACAGTTCGTCAGCCAAGATATTGGCACAAACGATGCCATCGTCGGCGATGGATGCGAACTTCGGGACCTCGACCGGCGGCGCGGTCCCGGCGAAGGTCATGGGTGGCAGGACGTCGCCGAGTCGTCCGGCGTCGAGCGTGACGGGATCGCCGGGCAGGCCGCGTACCAGGGCTCGCTGGAGCGGCGTGATCTCCTGTGCGCCCTCCCGCCGGGCGAGATACGTTCGGCCGCCGACCTGAACGATCTGCCCGACCTTGACCCCGGCCAGCTTCGGAGCCGGTTCGCCGACGCCGGGCACGTCGATGGGGCCGAGCGCCGCCCCGAGCGGGATCGGGGCCAGCCACGCGTCGCCCACCGGCAGACCCTGCTGAACGGCGAAACCCAGGGCGGGCAGGACGAACTGCGGCTCGCGTACGGGGTAACGACGGCCCGACCAGAGGACGTATCTCGTCCCGTCCGGCCCGGCCACCAGGACGGCGTTCTCCGCCAATGCCGTCGGCGAGGTCGGCTGCGCACCCGCCAGCACGATGGTCACGGGAGTCGGCCGCCCGGCCGAGTCCTTCCGCGTCGCGGTGCACAGGTTCCAGGCGCCACCCAGGTACGCCCTGGCCGGAACCAGGTCGCTCGGCGCGCCCGGCAGACCGAGGAGGGCGCCCTTCGGCCAGGTCAGGGAGGCGCGAGCGACCTTCACCGAGTCGCTGTGCCCCACGATCAGGGCGGCCGAGGCGTAATTGGCGGTCGGGTAGAGCGTCCGGGACGCCGGATCGCACACGTAGGGCGCGCCCGACTCCTTCTCGACGATCACCGACTCGCAGCTCTGCCAGGTCGTGCTGCCGCTGGGGAAGATCAGGCCGATGACCGCCGTCGCCCCGAGCGCGATCGCCAGCAGCATCACCCCGGCGAAGATCGTGCCGCCCGCATGCCGCCCGGCCCAGTCGAGCGGGTCGGGCCGGTGGGCCACCAGCGCCTTGATCTGACGCTGGTGCAGGTACTGCCGGGACTGGATCAGATCGCGTCGGCTGAGCATCGTCAGCCACCCAGTCCACGCATGAAGCCGAAGAGGCCGAGGACGAGCGCGGCCAGAATCGGCACCGCCGCCGTGGCCAGGAAGGCCGTCCAGTCACCGAGCCGCCCGAGATGCGGCGACGGCGTACGCCGGGAGAAGCGCCGTCCGGCCGCGAGCGCCGCGAGCGCGACGGCCAGCCCGCCGGCCACCACCGCCGCGGTCGCGCCCGCAGTGCCGCCGAGACTGCGCCAGGCGTACCAGAGGAGACTCACGACGGCCAGGAGTCCCACGGCCAGGAGCGGGACACGGTGCCGGACGGTGGCGAAGGCGCGCGAGCGCAACGCGCAGATCAGCCCCAGCGCCCCGACCAGCGCGACGCCCGATGGACTGGGGTGGGCGGCCAGGAGCAGGACGCAGGCGGCGAGGGTGGCGCACGCGCCGCCGAGAAGGCCGGTGAGCAGGCGATCCGACCGGCGGACCGCATTGTTGAGCACCTCGGCGGGCGGATTGGCGGCCTCGGCCTGACCGGTCAGCGTCGGTACGGGCGGTGTCGGCACGCCGCCCGCCGCCATCGCCCAGCGCGGGACCGTCATCAGCAGCATCGCGGTCAGTCCACTCACGACCGCCGCCGAGCCCTCCACAGTGGCCCAGTCGACCGCGTTCAGCAGCGCCACGATCCCCAGGCATGCGCCGAACGTCGCGCCGGCGGTGAAGAAGACGTCGTCCCGGATCAGCGCCCGGCCGATGACGGCGGCCAGCAGCAAACCGGCCAACCCGGCGGTGAGCGGCCAGGGTCGCAGCAGGTCGTCGGGGCCGGGCGCGCTCACGAGGACCGCCCCGAGCGCGGCGTAGAGCATCGCGAACGGCGCGGTCAGCCGAGCGGCGGACAGGCCCGGATCGAGCCGCTCGTCGACCACGGCCGCGCCCAGCAGCACCGCCGCGACGGCGAGCGCGGCGGCGCCCGACTGCCAGCTCGCCGGGGTGAGCGCGGTGAGCACCAGCCCGGCGGCCAGCACGACGGCCGCCGCCCACCACCCGGTACGCACCGTGGCGCTCGCGCTCCACACCAGACCGAGCCGGCCGGCCCGTTCGGCGATGGCCTCGGCGACGTCGTCGAAGGCGGGCTCGGGCCAGTGCTGATCACGCGGAGCCAGTACGAGCGTCTCGCCGTCGTAGACGTCCTGGGCGGCCAGCGACCGGGCGGGGTCGAGGCGGCCGCCGTCGACCCGCCGCAGGACCCAGCCCCCGTGGTCGACGCCGTCCTCGGCGAGGGTGCGGCCGGCATGCCGGAGCACCGCGGGCAGGACGCCCGCCAACGGGACATGTTCGGGGACGGCCATCTCCACCCGGCGATGCGGGGCGATGACGATGATCCGCGCCAGTCCTGTCTGTTCCACCATGGACCGTCCTCCCCGACGACGGCGTTCACAATAGACAAGATCGGTCTCTCCGTCACTATCATGTGCCGGTGGCGACCACGATCCGGATGCGCCGGCCGCGGCGGAACGCACCACCCTTCCCCGCCGGCGAGATCGTCCTGGAACCCCCGTCGGAGATTCCGGAGCCCGAAGGCGGCATGGGCGGCCGGTTGATGATGATCCTGCCGATGATGGCCGGGGCGGTGGCCATGATGCTGCTGTTCGCGGGCAACTCCGGCGGGATCCTGCGCATCATCACCGGCGGCCTGCTCGGCGTCGCCATGCTGGGCATGGTGGGTACGCAGTTCTCCCGGTTCGCCGGCGGCAGCAAGGGCGAGATGACCAAGCTGCGGCGGGGTTACCTCTTCGAGCTGGCGGGCGTACGCCGGACGGTGCGCTCGGCGATCCGCACGCAGCGGGCGGCGGAGTACTTCCGCCATCCCGAACCGGGTCTGCTGTGGTCGCTTGTGGACAGCTCTCGGCTGTGGGAGCGGCGCCCCGCCGACCCCGACTTCGGCCAGGTACGCCTCGGCCTCGGCGCCCGGGACCTGGCCACGCCGCTCGTGCCGCCGCCGTTCGTGCCGGTGGAGAAGGCCGAGCCGGTCAGCGCGGGCGCGCTGCGCCGCTTCCTGAGCACCTATCGGCAGGTCGACCAGCTGCCCATCGTGGTGGCGCTGGACGGGTTCGCCTCCGTCCACCTGCACGGCGATCTCGACCAGGCCCGGCATGTGGCGCGGGCGATCGTGGCGCAGGCGGCGTTCTTCCACGCCCCCGACGATCTGCTGATCGGGGCGTGCGCCGGGGAGAAGTCCAGGTTCCTCTGGGAGTGGGTCAAGTGGCTCCCGCACGCGGCGCATCCGGAGAACACCGACGCGCTGGGCGCACTGCGCCTCGTCACCACGTCGCTCGCGGCGTTGGAGGCGATGCTGGAGGAGACGCTGTCGACCCGGCCGCGCTTCAACCCGGCGGCGACCGAGGTCAGCATCGAGGGTCCGCATGTGCTCGTCGTCGTCGACGGCGCGGAGACGGCCGGCTCGGACCACCTGGCCGCCGACGGCGGCGTGGAAGGCGCGACCGTCGTCTGGATCGGCGGCGAGCCGCCCCGTCATCCCGACCGCAGCACCCTGGTCCTCAAGGTCGGCGCGGACGGCCGGTTGACCGCCACCACCCACGCCGGCTCTCAGGTTCTCGGGTACGCCGACGACCTGCCCCTGGTCGTGTCGGAGTGCCTGGCGCATCAGCTGTCGCCGCTGCGGCTGGCTCGGGCGAGCACCGGCGAGCAGGCGATGACGTTCACCCACGACCTGACCGACCTGCTCGACATCCCCGACCCGTACGCCCTCGACCCCGAGGTGACCTGGCAGCCGCGCCCGAACCGGCAGCGGTTGCGGGTGCCGATCGGCGTCGGCCCCGAGGGCGAGCGGATCGAACTCGACCTGAAGGAGTCGGCGCAGGACGGCATGGGGCCGCACGGGCTGCTCATCGGCGCGACCGGCTCCGGCAAGTCCGAGCTGCTCCGGACCATGGTGCTGGCACTGGCGGTCACCCATCCGCCGGAAATCCTCAACTTCGTCCTCGTGGACTTCAAGGGCGGCGCGACCTTCACCAAGCTGGACCTGCTGCCGCATACCAGCGCGGTCATCACCAACCTCGCCGACGAACTCCCGTTGGTCGACCGCATGACCGACGCGATCAACGGCGAACTCGTACGCCGCCAGGAGCTGCTGCGCCGGGCGGGCAACTACGCCTCCCTGCGGGACTACGAGCGGGCCCGGCTGGCGGGCGTACCGCTGGAACCGGTGCCGAGCCTGCTGATCGTCTGCGACGAGTTCTCCGAACTGCTGTCGGCCAAGCCCGACTTCATCGACATGTTCGTCCAGATCGGACGGCTCGGGCGGTCGCTGGGCGTACACCTGCTGCTGGCGAGCCAGCGGCTCGAAGAAGGCCGGTTGCGGGGTCTCGACACACATCTGTCCTATCGCATCGGTCTGCGGACGTTCTCCCCGATGGAGAGCCGGGCCGTGCTGGGCGTGACGGACGCGTACGAGCTGCCCCGGGCGCCCGGCCACGGGTTCCTCAAGTTCGGCGTCGAGGCGTTCATCCGGTTCCGCGCCGCGTACGTGTCCGGGGTGCATCGGCGTACGCAGGCGGTCGTCGTTCCGGAGACCACGGTCTCCGTAGCGCCCTTCGTCTCCGGCTACGTCGCCAAGCCGGCGGCGGTGGAGACGCAGACGCCGGTGGACGACGACGACCTCGAGGCGGTCACCGGCGACACCCTGCTCGACATCGTGACCGAGCGGCTGGCCGGGCACGGCACACCGGCCCATCAGGTGTGGCTGCCGCCGCTGAGCGACTCGGTCCCGATCGACGCGGTGGTCGGCGAGCTGACGACCGTGCCCGGCCTCGGCCTCACCACCGCCGACCCGGCTCGGCGCGGCACGCTGGAGGCGCTCGCCGGCGTCGTCGACCGGCCGTTCGAGCAACGCCGGGAGGCCTTGCGCTTCCAGCTGTCCGGTGCGGCCGGGCACATCGTCGTCATCGGCGCGCCGCAAACCGGCAAGAGCACCCTGGTCCGCTCGGTCATCCTCAGCCTCGCCCTGACCCACACCCCCGACCAGGTGCAGTTCTACTGCGTCGACTTCGGCGGCGGCGGGCTCTCCGCGCTCGCCGACCTGCCGCACGTCGGCAGCGTCGCGACGCGGCGCGAGCCGGACCTGCTCCGGCGGACCGTCGCCGAGCTGGTCGCGCTGCTCGCCGACCGGGAGCAGTTCTTCGTCGAGCATCGCGTCGACTCGGTCGCGGCGTTCCGGCGGCGGGCCGCCGCGGGCGAGTTCGGCGCCGAGCGCTGCGCCGACGTCTTCCTCGTGGTGGACGGCTGGCTCACCCTGCGCAACGAGTTCGAAGACCTCGAACCCAAGGTCCACGACCTGGCCAACCGCGGCCTCACCTACGGCATCCACGTGGTGGCGGCCGCGAACCGCTGGTTCGACCTGCGGCCCTCGGTCCGCGACCTCTTCGGCTCCCGCGTCGAACTGCGGCTCGGCGACCCGTCCGACTCGGCCATCGGCCGCCGGGCCGCGGCCAACGTCCCGCAGGACGTGCCCGGCCGCGGCATCACCTCCGACTCGTATCAATTCCTGTCGGCCCTGCCCGCGATCAGCTCGGCCGGGCCGACGGTCGATCAAGCGGTTTCCCTGATACGCACAGCGTGGTCGGGCGGGATCGCGCCACGTGTGCGGCTGCTCCCGGAACGGGTCGAGTACGCCGAGGTCATGGCGGCCGCGGCCGACCGTCCCGAGGTGCCGATCGGCCTCGGGGAAGCCGACCTGCGCCCGGTCTACCTCGACCTCGACGCCGATCCCCACTTCCTGATCTTCGGCGAGACGGAGTGCGGCAAGTCGGCCTTCCTGCGCATGCTCGGCCAGTCGATCGCCGATCGGCGTACGCCGGACCAGGCCCGCATCATCGCGCTGGACTATCGGCGCAGTCTGCTCGGCACCATCCCGGCGAGCCACCTCATCGGGTACGCCACCAGCGCCGATCAGGGCAAACAGATGCTGGCCGAGGCGTACGGGTCGCTGCGCAAGCGGCTGCCGGGGCCGGACATCACCCCCGAGCAGCTGCGAGCCCGGGACTGGTGGACCGGACCGGAGCTGTTCGTCCTCGTCGACGACTTCGACCTCGTGGCGGGCGAGAAGAATCCGCTGCTGCTCCTCCAGGAACTCCTGCCGTCCGCGCGCGAGGTCGGGCTGCACGTGGTGATCGCCAAGCGTGGGGGCAGCACCGGCCGATCCGCGTTCGACCAGACCCTCGTACGCCTCAAGGAGGTCAACACCCCGGGCTTGGTCATGTCGGGCGACAAGAACGAGGGGCCGATCCTGGGCAACGTCCGAGCCAGCCACCTGCCGCCAGGACGCGCCTGGCTGGTCACCCGCAAAGAGGGCGCCCGCCTGATCCAAGCGTCCTGGCTGGACAGTCCACATGGCACTTCCTAGGAGCTGCCTGGGCAGTTATCCTTCTGATCGTGGGGGACGGTGACCTTCTCCAGGCGGAACTGGAGGGTCTGCGCGCCTTCAGCGGGGATGCCCGCCGTGCAGCCCTCGGATTCACCGGCGTCGCCGGTGAGCAACTACCCGACATCGAGAAGGCCGCTCAGCGCATCGGCAACCAGGACGGTTTCCTCGAACTCCTGCGCTTCGGCCGGGTCGCGCTGGCCGACCACAAAGTGCTGAAGGCGTTCAGCCTCGACTTCGGCGACGGCCTGTCCAGCACCGGATACGCCGCCGACCTCGCCGCCGGCTGGTACGAGCACGTCGAGCAGCAGGGCCGGAAGACCCTGCAGAAGATCGAGGACGCCCTCGTCGCGGGGGAGGCGCCCGGCCCGGACTACGGCGAGGCGGTCACCGTCCCGGCCGCGCCGCCGGCCGCCCCCAAGGACTACGGATACGCCCGGCCCGGCGATACGCGTACCGGGTGGGACGCGCTGTCCCTCGACCAGATCAAGACCCTCGTCCTGGGCGTCGACGTGACTGCGGTGACCGACCTGGCGGCCGGCTGGCGCAAGATCGCCGACGCGATCGACACCGCGCAGCAGCGGTTCGGCGAGGACGTCAAGGGACTGCACTGGTACGGCGAAGGCGGCACGGAGTTCCACGGCAACGTCGGCAAGACCATCGCCTCGGCCAAGCGCTGGCAGGCGAGCGCCGACCAGCGGGCCGCCAATTACGAGATGACCGCGATCCGCCTCGCCACCGCGAAGGACCGCATCCGGGAGATCGCCGGAAACCTGAAGACCACCTTGGACGACCGTCAGCTCGACCTCGCCGAGGCGACCACGCCCGAGCAGCAGGACGTCATCCTCAAGCAGATCAACCAGGCCTGGATGGGCGCGACCATCTCGGCCCGGGCCATCGCCAAGCAGCTCGGCGCCGACCTGGCGACCAGCGGCGACGCCTGGGAGCCGGTCGACCGCTATCGAGGGCTGGTCGGTCTTGACCCCAACCCGCCGACGGGCGGACTCGACGACCCGGGCGGCGGCGGACTCAACGCCCCGAATACCCCCGGTACGCCAGGTCCAGGCGGCCCCGGTGGCCCGAACCTGCCGACGCCGCCGGTGCCGCCGAACCCGGGGCCGTCCGGCCCGGACGACGGGGATCCCGGCAATCCCGGCGACGACCCGGGTCCGTCAGGCAATCCCGGAAACGGTTCCGGTCAGATCGTCCCGCCGACCGTCCCCGGTACGCCCGGCGGTGGCGTCGGCGGCCCGTCCGGCCTGGTGACAGTGCCCGGCATCGGCGGCTTGCCACCGGGCGGGGCGCCGGTTCTGCGACCCCCGGTGGGGCCGCCCATCCTGAGCGGCCGGCCCCCGCTGACGACCCTGCCGCCGTCCATCGGCGGTGCTTCCTCCGGCTTGGGCGGCGTACCGATCCTGGGATCGCGCGGCGGACTCTCCCCGTCGTTGGGCGGCCGGGGCACCAGCCGTGGCGGATCCCCGGTCACCCGGCTCCCCGGCACTCCGGTCGAGCCGGCGGGCCAGTTCCAACCGGGCGGCCTGCAGCCGGAGCAGATCCACCGCCTGGACGACGGCGACGCCCTTCCGCTCCTGCCCGGTCTCGCCGGCCGGTCCGCGGTCACCGGCCCGCCCCTGATCGGTGGGGGCGGCGGGTCGCTGCGGCCGGCCCCGATCGTCGACCGATCCGGGCTCGTCACCGGCCGGGGCGCCCGGACATCGATCGTGACCCACACCGACGACGATCTGCCGCCCGGGATGCCGCTGGGTCTGTGGCCGTCACCCGGCGTACGCCTCGACGGCCGGTGGGCCGCGTCGCCGCGAGCCTTCGCCGGTCCACCGGTGACGCTGACCGAGAGCATCGAATCCGGTTCCGTGCTCCGATCGCGGACGGTCGCTCGAGGCGGCGGCCTCCAGCGTCCGGAGGCCGCCCCGGTCGCGAACCCCGATCCGATCGCCCCCGCGTCCGGATCGACCCCACGATCCGCGGCGGCGCAGCGGGAATCGGCGGCTCGCCAGCGCCGTGGCCGGGCGGAGGAACGCCGTGGGTGACAAGGTCCAGAACGACGGGCGCGGCATCAAGGACTGGGCGGCCGACTTCGGGAAGGTGAACAAGAGCTTCGTCGACGAGTCCGACGACGCGATCGAGGGCGGCGGCAAGCACGTCAGCATCGGCACCGACGACCCCATCGGCGACTACGCCAACCAGATCCATGTCGGCGCGCTCGCGGCGGCCGGGCGTACGCTGCCGGAATTCACCTACTTCATCGAGACGGTGAAGTCCTACATCGGCGACAAGAACTCGGGCATCATCGGCTACCGCTACGTCGTCGAGGCGGGGTTCAAGTCCTACGGCAAGGCCGCCGAGATCGCGTCGAACGAGTACGGCAACCACGAGGAGTACAGCCGCAAGGAGCTGTCCAAGGTAGACAAGGACATCTTCGAGAAGCTCGGCATCAAGATCGAGGACGCCCCGGGTTACACCCCGAACACCGTCACGGTCACCGGCCTGCCCGGCGCGGCCAGTCGCACTCGGTTCCTGCCGCCCTCGGCGTCGTCGCCGGGCAAGCCGAGCGACTGGAAGTCGATGAACTACACCGAGCAGTACTACACGATCCTCAGCATGAAAGACGAGCCGGTCTTCCATCTCAGCACGATGATCGGCTGGATCGGGCTCACGTTCTTCGACTACGCCCAGCGCCTCAAGTCGCGAGTCAGCCAGCTCGGCAGCGGTGGGGACAAGGCGATGTGGATCGGCGACGCCCACGACGTCTTCGCCGATCAAGCCGCGTTGACGGCCAAGAACATGGAGTCCTGGAACACCAAGCTGCACGACCTCGAGGACATGCTCGACCGGGCGGCCTGGGCCATCCGGACCGCCAACAACGAGGCCGGCAAAGAGATCACCCGGCTCAACAAGGCGTTCAACGGCTGGGCCGACGTCTACAACGAGAAGATCCGGCTCGCCAACCAGAACTCCACCAAGACCTACCAGGGCATCACCATCCCGGAGTTCCAGCAGGCGTACAACGACCACATCGACGAGGAGATCGAGGAGACCCACAAGAAGCTGGCGGAGATCGGCGAGAAGATGAGCCAGGGCCTCCTCGACAACACCAGATGGGACACCCCCGACCCCTACGAGGGCCTGATGCTGGCCTCCGAAGCAGGTGGCCCCGGAGTCGATCCGACCGGCGGGAACAAGCCGAAGCTCGGCGCGCCGAACCTCGGCGGCGCGGGCGGAGGCGGTGGCGGTGGTGGCGGCGGCGGTGGGGCCGCGCCGCAGGTGAGCGCGCCGAAGGTGCCGACCGCGCCCAAGAACAACACGAGGCAGCCGACCGGCACCAAGCCCACGAATCCCAACGACGGCACCGTCACCCCGCCGAACGTGCCGACGAATCCCGGCGGGAACAACAACGGCAACGGCAACAACGGGAACGGCAACAACGGCAACGGCAACAACGGCAACGGGAACGGAACAGGCAATCCGAACGACGGCACCGTGACCCCGCCGACGATCCCGACCGTTCCCGGCACCGGCGGTGGCACCAATGGCGGCGCTGGCGGCACCGGTGGTACCGGTAATGGGACGGGTAATCCGAACGACGGCACCGTGACGCCACCGACGATCCCGACGGTCCCCGGCACCGGGACCGGTGGCACGGGAACTGGTTCCGGCGGCTCGGGTAACGGCGGCGGAGTCGTCGTGCCGCCCATTCCCACCGTGCCGACCGTGCCGGGGACTGGCGGCGGTGGGACCGGCAACGGTGGCGGAGTCACACCTCCCACTGTTCCCGGCACCGGCGGCGGCAATGGCACCGGGACTGGTGGCACCAATGGCGGTACCGGCACCGGTGGCGGCGGAACCACCCCGCTGCCGACGTTTCCGACGACGCCCGGCGCGGGCGGCACCAACGGATCCGGCTGGGGAAGCCAGCCGTGGACGCCGGACCCGATCACCCCGGGAGTCTCCCTCGACGGCCGTAACGGCCTCGGAGCCGGCGGCGGCCTCGGTGGGCTCGGCGGTGATCCGTTCACCGACACTCCGGTGACCCCGATCCGTCCTGGTGTCGACGGTGGCGGCTTGACCAGCTCAGCCATCGGCGGTGGCGGAGGCGACGCGAACTCCCAGATGTATCCGCCGATGATGCCGCCCATGGGCGGCGCGGGCATGGGCGGCATGGGCGGTGGTGGCGGGGCCGGTTCGGCGCGTCCTGTTCGCCGTGGTGCGCCGAAACTCGTGGACTCACAAGGGCTCGCTGATCGCTCCGTCCTGTCCGGACGGTCGAAGAAGCGGCGCGCGCCCGAGCCGACCGTCGAGATCGAGCAGATCGCCGATCCGTGGCTCGCCGACCAGAAGCCGGACATCGAGACCACCACGCCCGCGGTCGGCCCGGACACCGGCTCGGCCCCGTCGGCATCCCACCGGCAGTCGTCCTTCTGACCGGCTCCTTCACCGCTGAGAGAGAGGCGCGATGGCTGGCGAGGTGCAGACGCACGGCCAGGACATGCGTGACTGGGCCCACGACTTCCAGAAGGTCGAGACCGACTTCGACGACGAGACCGGCGACATCGTCGGGGGCACCGGTGAGCACGTCAGCTACGGGACCAACAGCAAGATCGGCGACTACGCCGTCGGCATCGTCCAGGTACAGGACGGCGCTTCGGAGCTGCCCGAGTTCACCTACTACGTAGCGGCGATGAAGGCGTACCTCGGGGACGAGTCGTCCGGCATTCTCGGGTACGTCGGCGTCGTCGGCGACGGTTTGAAGTCCTACCGCAAGATGGTGGAGACCGCCGCCGGGGAGTACGGCAACAACGAGGTCTACGGGCAGAAGGAGTTCGACCGGATCGACGACTCGATCCTGGAGAAGGCCGGAATCACGCTCGACAGGTCGCCCGCGTACTCGGAGGCGACGATCAAGATCGCCGGCGAGTCCAACGCCGCCGCGCGCAGCCAGGTCCGCCCGCCCGCCGTCACCAAGCCCGCCACCGCCGGCGACTGGTCCGGCATACCGTATCCCCAGGTCGCCCAGACCGTCCTGAGTGTGCGGGACGAGCCGCTGTTCCACCTGGCCACCGGCTTCGGCGTCCTCGGCACCTCACTGCTGACCTACTCGGCGCGGCTGGCGGACCGGGTACGGCTGCTCGGCAACCATCGCACCTGGGAAGGCCGTGCCGCCCGCGTCTTCGAGCGTACGGCTGACAGCACCCAGGGCTCGATGACCACCTGGAGCTCCGAGCTGCAGAAGCTCGCGCAGATGGTCTACCGGGCGGCGGCGGTCGTCCGCTGGGCGCGGGAGAACACCCGGCTCCAGATGGACGACTACGACAGCGACGTCAAGACGCTGAACGACCAGTACGACGCGGCGATCGCCTTCGCCGACGAGCATGGACTGTACGTGCCGCCCGGATCGTCGCACAGCGCGTCTGGTCTCACGGCTGCCCAGTTGGCGGACCTTCGGCAAGGGTCGCTGGACTATCGCCGGCAGCGGGCGGCGGAGGAGATCCAGAAGATCGGCCGCGCCCTGAGCGAAGGCCTGCTCGCCAACGTCACCTGGGACGCGCCTGACCCGTACCGGGGACTGATGCTCGACGCCGTCGTGACACCGGGCCGCCCCACCGCGCCGGGCGGCGGTCCCGGCGGTGGACCGGGCGGAGGCGGGCCGGGCGCGGGCCCGGCCAAGCCGCCGGCCACGACGGTCAAGCCGAAGGTCCCGAAGACCGATCCGTACGAGCCGCCGGTGATGTGCCGGCCGCTCGTCTACCCGGCGAAGCCGACCCAGACACCGGTTATCACACACGCCACCGTGGTTCCGGCCGGTGCCCAGCCCACGGCCGACCTGCCGAGTGTCACTGCGGCCACCCCGACGATGCCAGGGCTACCGGACGCGCCGACGGTGACGGCTCCCGGGATCGGCACCGGAACCGTCACCGATCCCACTGTCCCGGCGATTCCCACGACCCCGACCGTCCCCGTGATTCCGACGATCCCTGGTACGCCCGGCTCCGGCGTCGGCACACCGATGGTGCCCGGTGTCGTGCGGTCGCCCGCGCGGCGGACGGACGACGTGAGCAACGGGACTCCACCGTGGTGGAACACCTGGACGACCAGTTCGACGTCACCGGTGTCGCTCGACGGCCGTCTCGCCGCGCCGGAGGAGGAGTCTTCCACACTGACCTCCGTCGGCCCGGGCGGTGGCGGCGGGGCAACCGCCGTGATCGGTGGTGCCGGGGCGGCGAGCAGCGACGCGTCCTCGATGCCGTTCCTGCCGCCGATGATGGGCGGCGGCGGAGCGCCTGCCGGAGGAGCCGGCTCCCCACGCGCCGTACGCCGAGGCAGTCCCCGCGTCGTGGAGCCGGGCTTCGGCCGCCGCGGGCCGGGTGCACTGACCGGCCGGGGCCGGGACACGGACAAGGACGAGCCGCAGGCCGTGGCGACTGAGGCGGGCACCTGGCTCGGCTCGGCGGAGCAGCCGGTGACCCCTCCCGCCATCGACCCCGGTCCGGGTACGCCGGCCCGGCCGGTCCCTCGGCAGGTGTCCTAGTGCTGGTCAACCGTCACGGGAGGGATTGCCATGGCTGACGAGGTTCAGGTTCATCCCAAGGCGATGCTGGAATGGACGCAGGATTTCCAGAAGTTCGAGAAGAACTTCCGCGACGACACCGACGACTACATCGAGGGAACGCATCCTCACTACAACGGCACGCAGCTGGGCATCCGCGACTACCTCGACGCGATCAAGATCGACGGCTTCGGACGTGAGCTACCGGAGTTCACCTATTTCGCGGCGGCGGTGCGGTCCTACGTCGGCGACGGCACGTCGGGCATCCTCGGCTATCGCGAAGTGGTGATGGACGGGCTGAAGTCCTACCGCAAGGGCGTCGAGGTCGCGGCGTCCGCGTACGGCGGCCACGAGGAGTACAGCCGCAAGGAGCTGGCCAAGGTCGACAAGGAGATCCTGGAGAAGCTCGGCATCACCGTCGTCGACGAGCCTGGACTCACGCCGGACTCGGTGACGGTCACCGGTCTCGGTGGCGTGGCCGGGCGCGATCGGGTGAAACCCGCCGGCGGTACGCCGCCGAGCGGGCCCTACGACTGGGAGAGCATTCCGTATCCGGAAGTGGTCGACACGGTCATGAGCATTATGGACGAGCCGATCACTCACATCGCCACCGCGCTCGCCTGGATCTCGCTGAGCCTGTTCGACTACGGCCAGAGACTAAAGAGCTTGATCGACCTGCTCGACTCGCACGCGAAGTGGACCGGCGACGCGCACGACCGGCTTCGCGAGCAGGCGTACACCACGGCGTCCAATCTCCAGGCCTGGAACGAAGGGGTGAAGAGCCTCGAGCAGAAGCTCCGCTCGGTGGCCTTGACGGTGTCGGAGTCCCGGCGGAAGACGATGGCGGAGCTGGACGCACTCCACGACCGGCTGGTCGACCTGGCCGACGAGACCAACGCCCGGCTGCGCGCGGGCAAGCCGATCGGCGTCACGAACGAGCAGCTCATCAACGACTACAACGTCAAAGTCACGACGGAGATGAACGCGTCCGGTCGGCGCATCGCCAAGTTCGGCCTGGAGATGAGCGTGTCGGTCGTCGGCGAGAACTCCAAGTGGGAGCCGCCGGCCTCTTATCAGGGGCTGATGCTCGACGCCGTCACGAAGCCGCAGCTTCCGACCGGCCCGACCAGCAAGCCGAAGATTCCCGGTGGTGGCCCGACCGGACCGGGTGCTGGTCCCGCCGCAGGTCCCAGCGTCAAACCGCCGAAGACGAACAACCAGAAGCCGCCGAAGGACAAATGGGCACCCGGCGAGGGCTGGCTGCCCGGCCCGCCGATCGACCCGAACGACATCGCGGCGGCGTTGGCGGCCGCCCTCGCCGCCGCCGCGGCGGCCGCCGCCAAGGATCCCAAGAACCACAACACGAACACGCCGGACGACCAGGAGGCCCGCGTCGAACGGATCAAGCCGGGCGACTCGAACCCCTTCGGCTCCAACGGGAACGCCAACCTCGGCACCGGCGGCACCACCAACAACGGCGGCGCGAACAACGGCACCGGCGGGGTGACCCCGCCCAGCGTTCCGGGCAACCTCGGCGGCGATACAGGGAACACCGGGAACACCGGCGGCGGCGTCGCAGTCCCGACGATTCCCGTCATCCCGACGGTTCCCGGCACCGGCAACGGCAGCACCAACGGCGGTGGGGGCGGAGGCGGTGGCGTCACGCCGCCGACCGTTCCGGGCACCGGCACCGGGTCGAATCCCGGTGGCGGCGGCGGTGGCGGAAAGCCCGGCGGCGGCGTCACGGTGCCCATCACGCCCGGTAGCGGCACGGGCAACAACGCCAACGCCACCCGGCCCGACTGGTGGGACGACAATCCGTGGGACAACCCCGCCTCGCCGGTCTCCCTTGACGGCCGGAACGCCGCCCATCCCGGCGGCGGTGGGGGTGGCGGCGGTGGTACGCCCGTCAGCCCGATCCCGGCGGGCGATGCCGGTGTCACCACGAACGCTGGCGCATCGACGATCGGGTCGACCGCGGCCGCGGCCAGTGCGGAGCAAGCGCCGTATCTGCCGCCGATGATGCCGCCGTCGGCCGGAGGCGGTGGCGGCGGTGGGGGAGGCGGACCCCGACCCGTACGCCGAGGCGGCCCCAAACTGGTGGACCCCGGTGTCGGCGCTGGACCGGCGGCGCTCAGCGGCCGGGGCCGGGACGCGACCGCCGACAAGCCCAAAGTCGTGTCGACCGAGGCGGACGGCTGGACCGCGCAGCCGGAGGCCGAGACGGCTGAGCAGCCGGTCACCCGGATCTTCGGTCGGGCCTGAGGCACGGTGGAGCCAAGCCGGAGACCAGCCTGAGGCAGGCCTCCGACGGCCAAGCCTCAGAAACAGCCGAGCAGCGGCCGGCCGAGCGCCCCGGTCGCGAGCCCGGGACGGAACCTAGGCCAGCACCGCGGCCAAGTCGTCGAAGACGAGCAACTGCAGTTCCTCGGCGGTGGGTACGCGGCGAAGTTGCCGCAGCCGCTGGGCCTGCGCCTTCCGCATGCCGTCGAACAGCTTGCGGGCTTCCCGGGCGTTGCCGAAGTTGCGGTCGCGTTGCAGGGCCGAGAAGTAGCCGCCGATCGCGGCCAGCAACTGCGGATCCAAGGTGTACTCGTTCGCCTCGGCCATCGTGTTGAGGATGGCGACCAGCTCGTCGGCCTCGTAGTCCTCGAAGACGATCGTCTTGTTGAACCGCGAGGCGAGACCGGGGTTGGCGTCGAGGAAGTCGTTCATCTCGCCGGTGTATCCGGCGGCGATCACGGCGATCTCGTGCCGGTGGTCTTCCATCAGCTTGACCAGGGTGTCGATCGCCTCCTGGCCGAAGTCGCCGCCCGACCCG
>JABFYB010000465.1 GCA_013361475.1 Hamadaea sp. | reverse complement strand
CGGCACCTACAGCACGTTCCAATCCTGCGACGACAGCGGCGCCGAAGAGACGTACCACTATCTCAACTACAGCGCCTTCGACTGCCGTCAGGACTCGCCGACGCAGTGGACGCTGGTCCTGTACCCGTGGTCATGACGCTTGCGTGAGGTCGACGGCTGCCGGCCCAGCTTGCCTGGGCCGGCAGCCCATGCTCAAGCGCGGCGACGGATCAGTGCTGCGCGGCGACGGATCGATGTTTCACGCGCGGCGACGGATCAGTGTTTCACGCGCGGCGGCGGATCAGCCGCCAGAGCGCAGCCACTGCCAGCCCGGTCGCCAGGATGGCGCCGAATCCGACCACGCCGATGACGTCGACCGCAGTGGAAAGCGCCCGCTGGAGATCCGCAGCGCCTTCGACGACTGGATCGTCGACCGAAGAATCGGCGAGCACGCGAATCTCGTACCAGCCATACCAGGCGACATAGAGGCCGGTCAGCAGCAGGATCGCTCCGGTCACCCGCGTGAGCACCGGAGTCAGGCGCCGAATCCGGCTCAGTCCGGCCTGTCGCGCCAGCGCGATGACGACCGCGACGGCCGCCACGACCACGGTCATCCCGGCGGCGTACGCGAGGAACAAGCCGGCGCCCCGGGCCGGTGATGTGGTGAACGACGTGACGACGACGCCGAGGAACGGGCCGATCGTGCAGCCGAGCGAGGCGATCGCGAAGGCCGCCCCGAAGATCACCATGGAGGCCAGTCGTCGCCGCAGGTGTGGTGCCTGGCGGAGCTTGGGGACCGGCGAGGGCACCTGTCGGCCGCTGGCAAGCCAGCCACCGAGGGCGACGAGGGCAAGTCCGATGACGATGGTCAACCAGGGCAGGCGCTCGGCCACCCAGCTCGCGACAGGTGCGGCCAACGCGCCGAAGACGCCGAACACGGCGACGAAACCGAGCGCCATGGCGGCTGTCAGGCTTAACGCGCGGCCCAACGCGCGTACCGGGGTGACGTCGTCGCTGTCGCGCACCACCAGCGATGCGTACGCGGGCAGCAAAGCGAAGCCGCACGGATTCACCACGGCCAGCATTCCCGCGGCGACCGCGACCCCGTACGCCGCGTCCACTACGCGGCCAGCGCGGCGAGCTTCTCGCGCAACTCCGACTCGGTGAGCGGTCCCTTGTGGACGATCGTGCCCGTGCTGTCGATGAGCACGTAGTACTCCTGGGTGGTCACACCGAACTTCTGCCAGACCGCGCCCTCGTCGTCGGACAGGTGAGGAAATGCCGCGACGCCTGTGTCGGTGACGAACCGGGCCATCTGCGGCTTGCCCGAGCCAAGCCCGGCGACGCCCACGAACTGGACTCGGCCCGCGTACTCGCGTTGTGCCGCAGCGACACCGTCGGCGGCCGCCCGGCACTTGGGGCACCACGCCGCCCAGAACCACAACACGGCAGGCTTGCCGGCCAGCTGTGCGCCGTCGAACGGATCGCCGCCGACCGTGCCGACCTTGAACCGGAGCGCCTCGCTGACGGCGGGAGCGCTCGACGTAACAGCGGGCGTCGCGGTGCTCTGCTGCGCCGCGGTCGCAGTCGGAGGGGGTGCATTCCCTTCCGTGGTCTGGCTGGCGCCGCACGCCGCTGAGGCGAATGCCAGCGCCGCCGTCAACGCCAGGGCGGTCTTCCTGAGGTACACCGGGGGCCTCCTCGAAAGGTGTGCGCTCACGGTAGCGCCGTGTCGGCGGCGACGTCCCTTACCGATGCATTACGTCCGACTCGGCGCTGGTCCGACGACTGCCGCGGCGGCCTCCCGTTCGCCGTACGCTGACGGCGGAGGTTCGCGATGACGATCCGGGTGGTGCTCGAACGAGGTCCCAAGGCGAAGATGTTCGTCGCGTACGCGGTCGACTGGCCGGGGTGGAGCCGCGGCGCGAAGACGGCCGACGGCGCGCTCGACACATTCGCGGCGTACCGGGACCGGTATCGGCCTGTGGCTGTCGGCGCCGGGCTGGGAGGCGAGTTCGACGACGCGGGAGCCGTCGAGGTCGTCGAGGAGCGAGTCGGCGCGGGCTCCACCGACTTCTGGGGCATCTCGTTCTCCGCCGGTGCGCTGGAGCAGGATCCGATGGACGCCGCCGACCTCGAACGCAAACTCAGCCTTCTGACGAGCTGCTGGGCGTACTTCGACGACGTGGCGGCCCGCGTCTCGCCGGTGATGCGCAAGGGCCCTCGCGGTGGCGGGCGGGACCGGGACGAGATCATCGCGCACACGCTTCGCGTCGAGAGCGAGGATTTCGCCAAGCGGATCGGCGTTCCGGTGCCGGTGGGCGGGGTGGTGGAGCCCGAGGCGCGGGCCGCGCACCGCACTGCCTTCGTGGCGGCGATGCGGGCCTACCAGCGTGGCGAGCAGGTGCGTCCCATGCGGTCGTGGACGCTGCCGTTCCTGGTGCGGCACACGGCTTTCCACACGATGGATCACGCGTGGGAGATGGAGGACAAGGGAAGCCAGCGAACCGCGGTTACCTAGGGACGGTCCAGTGAATGCCGACGGTTGGGCGAATTCAGCCGCGCAGCGACTCGAGTCCTTCGGCGACCAGCAGTGGCGTGAACTCCGTGACCGTGTGCTCAGCGACGCCGCGCACGAGGTACGGGTCGGTCGCCAGAAGCTGATCCAGCTGGGGGCGAGGCATGTCCGCGACCAGGTACACGCCGCCGGTCAACGGCACCTGACGCCCCGCCATCAGGAGCATCTTGGCCGCGATCGCCTCGGTGAGCCAGGCGCCGTGCGCGGGCCGCAGCGGGTCGATGTCGGGTAGTGGCGCGGTGTAGGTGACGTGGACGACATACATGATCACATCATCCAACGGTTGCCGATGAAATGATCCACCGCATCGCGGACATGTGTCGGGTGTCGCCGCCATCGCGCCGACACTGACCGAGGACATTGCCCGGGTGTGCGCCGGGCAGTGCTCGCGAGCGAAGGGAGCCGGTCTTGGCTCGAGCCGCACCCCCGTCGGCCACCGACACCGCCCGTTTCGAGGTGCTCTACCGCGCGCATTACCGCGACCTGCTCGGCTACGCGTTGCGCCGCAGCGACCCGCCGGAGAACGCGGCCGATGTCGTCGCGGAGACCTTTCTGGTCGCCTGGCGGCGCATCGACGACATTCCGCTGGGCGAGGCCCGGCTCTGGCTGTTCGGCGTGGCGCGCAAGGTGATGGCCAATCAGTACCGGGCGGACCGGCGGCGCGAAGACCTCGCCGTCCGGCTTCGGCAGGAACTCGCACTGGTGGAGATCGCCCCGCCCGACGTCCCGGCGGAGGTCGCCGCGGCGTTCGACAGCCTGCCCGAAGCGGATCGAGAGGTGCTGCGGCTGGTCGCGTGGGAAGGGCTGTCCGCCGATGAGCTCGCCGTCGTGCTCGACTGCACGGCCAACGCGGCTCGCATCCGTCTGCACCGCGCGCGGCGCCGGTTCACCGAGCTGCTGCGTACGCCGGTGCACAACTCATGATCGAAGGAGTCAGCAGTGAGTGACCTCGACGAGCGGCAGGACCATCTGGTCCGGCTGCTTGCCCCCCGATACCAGGTTCCGCAGTCGGTCGGGGAGCCGACCGGACCGGTCGCGCAAAGCCTCCTGACGGGCATCATGCATACCGCTCCCGCAGAGGCGGAGGCGTCGGCGGTGCGCCGTCGGCCGCTGTTCACGTGGCGTCGGCTGGCGTTCGGCGTACCAGTCGCCGCTGCCCTGGCGGCGGTGGCCCTCTCGGTGACCGCGGCTCTGCCCCCCTCGGGCCCGGGTGGGCCGACCGCGGCGCAGGCCGGCGCGCTGGAGATCGCCCAGCAGGACGGCTATGTCGTGGTGAAGATCCTCGACCCGGTGGCCGACCCGCAGCGGTACCGCGCGGAGCTGGCCAGGCACGGCCTCGACATCGAGCTGACGCTCGCGCCCGCCGAGCCGGACCAGGTCGGCAAGATCATCTTCCTGGAGGTCGGCGACTCGGGCGCGGGCCCGAAGCTCGAGGTGGTGGAGGCCCCGGGGCGTTGCGCGGCCAACGGCAACTGCGCCGTGGGCCTGCGGGTTCCGACGAATTTCCCCTCGTACGCGCACATCGTGATCGGGCGTACGCCGAGGCCTGGTGAGCAGGTCACCGGGGATGCGCCCGTGCTCAGTCAGGCGGAGAAAGATCGGTTGCGTGCCCTCGTCGGCAAGACCGTCGCCGAGGCGCGTACGGCGTTGGCCGCGCTCGGAATGACCATCGAGTACCGGGTGGGCGGGGACTCGCACGCCGCCACCGCCGACCAGGTCCCCGGGACCTGGGTGGTGTTCGACGTGGCCCCGTTGACCATGCACAGTGTCGCGCTGTGGTCGTCGCCGACCGGAACCCCGGCCAGCCCGGCACCGGCGAGCATCGGCCAGTAGATGGCGGATTGCTGCCTCCTGCGCTGGGAGGCAGCAATCCGCTTCCGCGCACGTCGCCGGCCACCACGTTCCGAGGTCAGGACAAGAACTCCCGAATCTGCGCCTTCTTGTCGATCTTCAGGGACGGGTTCGTCCAGACGAGGTCGGCGGTGCAGGGCGCTGAGTCGAGACGGCGGAAGGTGATGCTCACCGTGTCGAACCGTCGGCCGGAGGCCCACTCACCGAAGGCGAAATCCTTGGTGGCGTCCACGACGGCCGTCCCGTAGACCTCGTTTCGCCCGTCGCCGGCGGAGATCTCGATGCGCGCCGCCGGGCACCCGGCGATCTTGAAACCGTCTTCCGTGAGCCCGTTGTACGCGTACCGCATCAGGAAACTCCCGTCCTGTGCGTAGAACTCGGTCGTCTCGGTGGACCCGGGTGGCAGGGACCAATGCCAGCGCACCCGGTCGAGACAGCCGCCGCCTTGGGGATTGCACAACGACTCGTCGACCACCTTCGGCCGCGTACCCGCGCGGAAACGCAGCTGGTCCACGTCGACGACGAGCGCCGGGAGTGTCGCCACGAGAACGACGATCAGCTGAGCCGCGAGACTGAGCATCGGCGCCCGCAGCAGCCGGGCCAGCAGCCGTACGCGTGACGCCGGCGCGTTCACCGGATGCCAGCCGCCGTCCGGCAATCGGACCCGCGTGTTCCAGCGCAGCCAGTCCTGCAGGCGCGCGTGGCGGAACTGGTAGGCACCGCTCGGCTGGCGGAGGACACCGCGGCGATGCGCGTCCTCCAGGAAGCGGATCAGCCGCAGCGGCAGGCGCCCGGTGGCACCGAGGTAGAGCCGGCTCAGGAAGTATGAGCCCCACACCGAGTCGAAGAACGTGGTCAGTCCGAAGAGCAGGCCGACGGCCAGCGCGAAGCCGCGAGCCCGATCGGGTGCCAAGCGCACGCCGCTGACGAGCCACAGTCCCACGAGACTGCCCACTCCGACCGCGACCGCCAACGTGATCACGGTCGACAGCAAGCGATAACGCCGCAGATGGGAGCGTACGCCGGTGCGTAGATCGTCGGTGAGGACCTCCGCGTACAGGTCGGACAGGAACTCCCGAGCCTTGACCAGGGCCCAGCAGGCCAGGCCGCCGTACAGGACCGCGAGGATCGGCCCCAGCGCCATGTAGGTGACCAGGCTTCCCCAGAACGCCAGGAGGATGGCCATCCACGCGACCGGCGTCCGAGAGGCAAAGCCCCACCAGCGAATCTCCCGGCCGCCGTGCGCCAATGTCGCGAGCCAGCGCCGTGCCTTGCGCTCGCGGTAACGCTGTCGTTCGCCCGAGTCGTAGGCCGCGGTGACGAAGGAGTCGAGCAGGTGTCCCTCGATTGCCCCAGTCGACTCGAAACGCGTGTGATCGATCAGCTCAGCCGGGTCCGTCTGCGTGTCCTCGTAGGTTGAGCGGACGAGGAAGAGCATCAAGGGAGTCCGCAGCGCGTCGGCGACCGGACCGTCGGGTTCGGCGATCAGCTCGTCGATCAGGGGCTGCCACCTGCGCGTGTCGCCGACCGTCCTGGTTAGGTATTCAGCGGCCGACGTAGCTTCCACCGGGTCGATCTCCAGCACCGCGGCCCGGCTCAGGTACTGCTGCGACTCGCGCACGGCCTCCTCGAATTCGGCGGTGCGGCTGGTCAACACGAACCGCATCCGCGCGGTGAAGGACCGGTCGATGTTCTTGATGATCTCGTGGGTGGCCTTGCCTGTGGCCTCGTCGAGACCGTCCAGGACAGGCAGGATCCGGCCTGTCTCGACCAGATGTTGCACCAGCCTCGTGCCGTAGCGTTTGGCGAGACCTGGGAAGTCCTGGGCGAGGCGGCCGGTGATCCAGTGGTCCAGGCGCACTGCGGGATTCCAGGCAGCCATGGGAAAATAGACCGGCACCGGCTCGGTGGGTGCACGATCCACGAGTAGGTCAAGCGCCACGCGCATCGCCATGATCGTCTTGCCGGCGCCCGGTTCCCCGAGGATCACCAGGTGGCCGTGCGGCAGACCGGTCAGCAGTTCGGCCACACTGTCGCTGTCGGCCCGCAACCGCAGGCGAGCCTCAGCCGACCCTGGCAAAACTCCCCGCGCGTCGGCCTGAACCGCCCGCTCGGTGGAGCGGACGGTCACCACCAGCGGCGCCCGCCACAGATCCCACCGGGCCGTTTCGTGGTCAAGGCGTACGGAAACTGCTTCCGCCAGTTCCTCCATCGCCTGGTGGATCACGGCCAGACCGAAGTCGGAGGCCGGATGCAGCGCGACGAGGAGCCGGCCCGCCCATCGCCATGCCGCCCGTGCGGCCATGGTGCCGGCAGCCAGCGACAGCCCGATGGCGCCCGCGTCGCGCACCTGGCCGATCAGGTCCTTGCCGATGTCGAGCGGGACCCGCGCGGATGACCACGCGATCAACGGCTGCAACCACGACTTCGCCGCCGCATAGACCAGGCCCAGGGTGAAAAGGAATGCGACGGCGCTGGCGCCCGCACGTATCAGCTTCAGCCGGAGCGTAGTGTCGATCATGGACCCGTCATCGCGACTCACCGATCGATCCCCTTACGAACTCGCGTTTCCCGGGCCGCCAGCACGCTCGATCTGTCCGACTATGGTGTCCAGGATAGACGGCTCACCCCATGGGCATGGCCGTCAAGCACGCGATGGGAGTACGCCCGCGGCTCTGTCAGCGTGGATCGATGTGGGTTCCGCCC
>JABFYB010000245.1 GCA_013361475.1 Hamadaea sp. | reverse complement strand
GCCTGCTTGCGGACTGGCCCGCTTGCGCGCTTGCGCGCTGGATCAGGGTTCCGGGTCGAATCTTGGGCCAAGATTCGACCGAGAACCCTGATCCAGCGCTCTCCCGGTGGGCGCCGCCCGGCTGGAGTCGCGCGGGCGGCGTGACAGGGGTCAGATCGGGTTGGGTTCGAGCAGCTCGGCGAACCAGCCCCACACGCCTTCGCCGTACTCGGTGAGCACCTTCTCCTCGGCGTCCTGCAGCGACCGCCGGTAGGACATCGCGCGGCTGATCTTCGTCACGGTCAGTGCGGCGTCGGCCCATCGGACCAGGTCAGTCCGGGCATGCTCGCCCGTCCACGCCTCCAGGTACGCGTCCCGCAGCCGGGCCAGCAACGGGTCGCCCTCCTCGACCTCCGCCTTGCGGGCGGCGACGCGCAACGTCACGAGCAGCGTCCCGAACGGGTGCGCCACGCTCGCGTCGCCCCAGTCGAAGAAGGCGTGTTTGTCGCCCCGGACGAGCACGTTCGCGTCGTGCAGGTCGTCGTGCTGCAGCGTCGGGGCGATGCCGGACGCGGCGAGCTCCTCGGCCGCCCGGACCACGGCCGGCCGCACGGCTGCCAGCGCGTCGAGCTGATCGGCGACGTTCGCCCGGACGAGGGGCTCGTCCAGCAGCAGGTCGAACAGCTCCGGCAGCCGGTGCGGGCGCAGGTCGGGCGTACCGACGGCGAGCAGGTCGGCCACGTGCGGGGTGAGGCTGCGCTGGAGGTCGGCGTACTCGCCGAGCATCTGCTCCCACACCTCGATCCGGAACTTGCCGTCCTCGGTCGCCCGCAGGGTGACGCCGCCGTCCGGGCTCAGCGACCAGCCGCGTACGGCGTCGACCGCGAGCGGCACCACGACGTGCGCCGGGACCAGCGTCCCGAGCAGGCGCAGCAGGCCCGCCTCGAACACCGTGTCGGCGAGGTTCAGCTTGAGCCACATGTCCCCGGCGTCGGTGGTGATCTTGGCCACTTGGGACCAGGGATATCGGTGGGGCCACGTGACCTCGTGCACGCTGATCCCGCGCGCTGTGAGTTCCGTCGTCGCCCAGTCTTCCGGCCGCAATTCGTTCACACCGGGAAGCTACCGTTGAGCGGTGCCGTTGGTCAGCTTGTTTACCGTCGTCGTCGCCCTCGCCGCCGCGAGCGCGATCGGCGTCGCGTGGAAGCGGCGTAACGGCCGGTTCACATCCCAGGCTCCGGGGGAGGCGCCGATGCTGCGGGAACTCGGCTGGCAGCCGGGCACGCCGCTGACTTTGCTCCAGTTCTCCTCGGCGTTCTGCGCCCCGTGCCGGGCGACCCGGGTGCTGTGCGAGCAGGCGGCGAAGACCGTCGACGGCGTACGCCACGTCGAGGTCGACGCCGAGTCGCACCTCGACGCCGTCCGCGAGCTGGGCATCATGCGTACGCCGACGGTGCTGCTCGTCGACGCCGGCGGGAACATCGTCCGCCGGGCCGGCGGGCAGCCGACCCGTGCCCAGCTGATGGGAGCGGTCGCCGCGGTTCTCGGCGAGTTCACAACTGCCCGGTAACTTGGCGTTCATGCAGCTCGACGTCCGTGGCCCCCGTTTCGCGGCGGTGGTGACCACGGTGGTTCTCATCGTGATCGCGCTCACCCGGAGCGGCTGGCTCGCCGCCGCTCAAGCGGTCGTGTTCGCCGTCGGCGCGCTCAGCGCCCGGCACGCCCCCTACGGCGTGCTCTTCCGTGTCCTGGTCGCGCCCCGGCTCGGCCCGCCGCGCGAGGTCGAGCCGGCCGAACCGGTGCGGTTCGCGCAAGCGGTCGGCTTCGTCTTCGCCACCGTCGCCGCCCTCGGCTTCCTGACCGGCGCGACCGCGGTCGGCCTCGTCGCGACCGCGTTCGCGCTGATCGCGGCGTTCCTCAACGCCGCCTTCGGGCTGTGCCTCGGGTGTGAGGCGTACTTGCTGTTGCGGCGGCTCACTGGGCCACGGGGCGCCTGAATTCCGCACGCCAGCGCGCGCCGTTGCCACTGGCGTCCGGCAGCAGCTCGATCTGCACCGCCGCCAAGCCGTTCGCGGTGAACAGGTCGATGTCCGCGCGGGTCAGCGGCCACGGCGGGCCCTCCGGGGCCGGCCCGTCCGGCCGCTGACGCTGGATCACGATCAGCCGCCCGCCCGGCGCGACCGTCTCGCAGATCGCGGCGACGGCCGCCTCCCGCAGGCGTTCCGGTAGCGCTTGCACGGTGAAGATCTCGATGACCAGCTGGTACGCCTGACGCCACGCGCTCGGCAGTTCGAAGAGGTCAGCGGCGACATAGTCGACGGTCGACTCGGGGAACCGGGCGCGTACGCCGGCGACGGCGCTCGGCGAGACGTCGAACGCCGTGACGCCGAACCCCCGGGCGGCCGCGAACTCCGCGTCGTCGCCGTATCCGCAGCCGATCACCAGCGCCGGTTCGCCGTGCCCGTGCAGGCCCACCGCGTCGGCCCAGTCGACGAGCAACGGGTGCGGCACCCTCGTGTCCCACGGCACGGCCGCTTCGCCGGCCTCGGCCTCGGCGTACAGGCGCTCGAACCAGCCGGTCGCGTCGTTGTTCGCGGCGGCCTCGGCAGCCAGCGCCCGGGCATGAAGATCAGGATCGGTCATGTCCCGATGCTATCTGTGTCGTCCGGCTTCGCCCGCACTTGTGGCGTACGCCCTCCCCAGTGGACAGCCTCCACCCCCGTACGCTGACCGTTCGGCGCGAATCACGCACCTTGCGGGCGAGTGCCGGAAAGCGCGGCGAACCTCACGATGTCCGATGGAAATCCCTGAGTTCCCCCGGACTTGAGAGGCGTCAGTGTCTGACAACGAGGCCGCCGACCTCCCGCTCGACACCCGAGCGAACCCGCCGCGCGACGAGCGCGGCCGGTACATCAACTGGCGTCGCCGGGCGGCAGCCGCCGCAGCCGCCGCGGCTGCGGAAGCCGCTGCGGCCGGTGGCGCCGCCGCGTCGTCCGACGCCCCACCGGAGGCCGACGCCGTAACCCCGGCGGACGCCCCGACCGAGCAGGCCTTCGCGGCCGAACCGCCGCCTGCCCCGGCGTACCGGACGGCGGCCGACGAACCGCCCACCGAACCACCGGCGACGGAACCCCCGACCGCGGACCAGCCCGCGACGGAGCCGCCGGCCGCCGAAACGCCGGCGCCGAGCGAACCTGCGTCGTCGGGACCGGCGAGCACCCCGCCCGCCGCGCCGCCGCCCCCGTCCGGTACGCCGGAGAAGAAGCGCCGCCCGTGGTGGCTGTGGCTGCTCCTGCTGCTCCTTCTCCTGCTGTGCTGCGTGGCCGGATTCGTCTACTGGGGCAACCGCGACGACGGCACCGGGTCGACGTCGGCCACGCCGTCGCCCAGTGTGGCCGTCACGACGCCGGGAGCGCCCGCGTCGCCGACCGCTGCCGCCTCCGCCTCGTCGTCCGCGACGGCGGCGCCCGGCGGAGCGAGCGCCACTCCGACGGTCAGCGCCAGCACCTTGCCGTCGCCCTCCCCGTCGGCCAGCCCGTCCACGGTGACGATCACCGTCCCGGGCGTCGTGGGGGAGAAGGGGTCGTCGGCACAGCAGATCCTCACCGACGCCGGATTCTCGACGATCACCTGCAAGGACCCGGCCGGCAACGTGGTGACCGCGCTGGACGGGTACGTCGTGACCGCGCAGACGCCGAAGGCGGGCACCGCCGTCCCGGCCGACACGCCGATCAACCTCACCTGCAAGCCGTCGTCCGGCGGCAAAGGCTGAGGCAGGGTGACCTGCCGCACGCTTCCGGGGCGTTCCTCGCGTCCCGGAAGCGTGCTAGCCTGATCGCACTATGGAGCTGTGACACCACCGACCTGCCCGCGCCCGAGGTGACGACACCCGGCGGGCATCCTTCAGACCCTTTCGGTGGTGTCTTTTCTTGTCTGCGAATCCTTTTCTGGTCGCTCGTGACCTTGTGAAGTTCTACGGCCCCCGGGCCGTGCTCGACGGCGTACACCTGACCGCGTCGCCCGGGCAGCGCATCGGCCTGGTCGGCGAGAACGGCGCCGGGAAATCCACGCTGCTGCGGTTGTTGGCCGGAGTGGACACCCCCGACGCCGGCGAGATCGTCCGGCCGCCGGATCTCGGTCTGCTCCACCAGGAGCTGCCGTTCATCGCCACGGACACGGTCGGCGACGTGATCGCCGAAGCGCTGGCCGAGAGCCGGGCCGTCCTCGCCCTGCTGGAGGAGTCCGCCCAGCGGGCGGCCGACGACCCCGGTGCGGTCGCCGTCTACGGGGAGGCGCTGACCCGGGCCGAGGAGATCGGCGCCTGGGACGCCGACCGCCGCGCCGACGAAGTGCTCCACGGGCTCGGCCTGGCCGCGCTCGGCCGCGGCCGGAGGCTCGGGGAGATGTCGGGCGGCCAGCGGTCCCGGGTCGCGCTCGCCGCGCTCCTGGTCCGGCAGCCGTCGGCGTTGCTGCTCGACGAGCCGACCAACCACCTCGACGACGAGGCGGTCGCGTTCGTCGAGGAACGGCTCCGAGCGCTGCCCGGCGTCGTCGTGGTCGCCAGCCACGACCGGGTGTTCCTCGACGAGGTCTGCACCGACATCGTCGACCTCGACCCGGCGCAGCACATGACCGGCCGGCGCGGCCCGACCCGCTATCGCGGCACCTACAGCGACTATCTCGGCGCGAAACGAGCCGAGCGAGCCCGCTGGGAACAGGCGTTCCTCGCCCAGCAGGACGAGATCAACCTGCTGCGGCACACCGTCCGCGTGACCGCGCGGCAGATCGGCCACCCGGGGCGCGCGCCCCGCGACGGCGACAAGAACATCGCCTTCGCCAAGGCCCGCGCGATCGAGGCCGTGGTCTCCCGGCGCGTACGCAACGCGCAGCAGCGCCTGACGGTGCTGGAACGGGAGCAGATCCGCAAACCTCCGGCGCCGTTGGAGTTCCGGGCTCCGGCGTTGACGGCGTCGGCGGCTACCGAGGACGGCCCGGTGCTCGCCGTACGCGGTCTGCACGTGCCCGGACGTGTCCGGCTCGACCGGCTCGACCTGGACGCCTCGGGGCGGCTGCTGATCACCGGTGCGAACGGCAGCGGAAAGTCCACGTTGCTCAGTGTGCTCGCCGGCCGGCTCGACGCCGGGGAAGGCACCGTCCTACGGCGGCGCGGCCTGCGTACCGCCATGCTGGCGCAGGACGACGAGTGGCCCGACTTCACGCGTACGCCTCGGGAGATGTATGAGTCGGGCGGCCCGGCGGTGCCGCTCGTGGAGCTGGGCCTCGTGGCGCCGCGTGATCTCGACCGGCCGGTGGGCGCGCTGAGCGTGGGGCAGCGACGGCGGGTGGCGCTGGCCTTGCTGCTGGTGCGGCCGCCGCATCTGCTGCTGCTGGACGAGCCGACCAACCACATCTCGCTGGCCCTGGCCGACGAGCTGGAACAGGCGCTGGGCACCGCGCCCGGCGCGGTCGTCATCGCCTCGCACGACCGGTGGCTGCGTCGTCGCTGGGCCGGGCCGGAGCTGGCCTTGCCGCAAGGCGAGGTCAGTCCAGTGTGATCTCGCGCCGGACCACGCCGGCCGCGACCGTCTCGACGGCCAGCCCGGCGGCGAAGGCTCGGGCCTGCAGCAGGGCCAGCGCGTCGGCCGGGCCGCAGCCCAGACGTTCGCAGAGCATGCCGACCGCCTGGTGGAGCGTGCTGCGGCCGGCGTCGACGTCGAAGAAGGTCAGATAGGGAAAGCCGCCGCTGCCGTCCGAGGCGAGCAGCACCGACTGGGTCAGCGCATCGGCGACCTGGCCCAGCCGGCGGACGGTGGCGGCGGCGTGGCCGGGACCGAACACGGCCAGCGCGCCCAGACAGGACCAGCGGGACCCGACCGGCACCGCGATGACCTCCCGTACGCCGAGATCGGCCAGCGCCGGCAGGTAGAGCGGCCAGCGCAGCGCGTCGGATCCGCTGGTCACCTCGGCGACGACCGGGGCTCCGGCGCGAACCGCGTCGGTCATGGGTCCCTCGCCGAGCATCAACTCCAGATCCTGTGCCGCTTCGGCGATCCGATCGGAGGCGGAGGCGTACGCCTGGGCGAGGTTGCGCCCGACGAGGGTCAGCGCGGCGGGAGCACCGACGATCTCCGCCATGGCGGACATGAGCGGCTCCGCGCCCGGCGTCTGATCGAGCCGCCATTTCCGTAAGCGCTCGGCGTGAGCCAGATGGATGCGCCGGGCGGCGAGGTGACGGCCGACCGACCCGCGATTGACGGCCACCATCCGTTCGTGCAGGTCACGATGCTCGGATGCGCCGGACGCGAGGAGGCGTTCGTGCCGCTCGGCGAACCGCTGCGATCGTTCGGCGCACTGCCGTTCGTGCTCGGCCATCGCGGTGGCGAGCAGGATCGCGGCGCGAAGCTGGTCACGGGGACTCATGCGGTCAGCCCCGATCCGCGGACGCCGCCTCCCTCAGCAAAGTGTCGACCGGCACGCCTCGATCCTCGGCGTCCAGCCGGATCCGGTGGTATGCCTCGTCCGGCGTAACCTGCCAGCGTTCGGCCAACCGGCCGATCGTCTGTTCCACCCGGACGCGCTGGTCCAGCGCCTCGCTCAACCGGCGGGCGCGGGCCGCGGAGGCGTCTCGCCGACGGGCTTCGATCAGGACCGCCGTCGCGGTGACGGCCAGCGCTTCGGCGATCTCGATCCGCGACGCGTCCAAGCCGACCCAGTCGTCGCAGTACAAGGTGATGGTGCCCAGAACGGCGTCACCGTCGCGCAAGGGCAGCACGGTGACCAGCCCGACGCCGACGGCCAACGCGTTCTCGGCCACCGCCGGCCAGCGGCCGTCGTGGGGCAAGAGCCGCGTGTTGACCAGCGGCCGCCCGCGCCGGCGGACGTAGCCGGCCGGAGTCGGCCCGTCGCCGGAAACCAAGTCCTCCAAGACATACGCGCGTTCGTCGGACGCGACCACGACGGGTGGGCAGTGGCCGGCCGGCCCGACGCTCACCCCGATCGACGGCACCCCCACCGCCGAAGCACAACTGTCGGCGAGGACCTGAAGTACCTCAGCCGCCGGCGATTCCGCCAGGACGCAGCGGGCGATGCCGGCGAACGCTCGCGCCACCCTGGTCTGGTCGGTCATGCCCACAGCATGCGCCGGGCCGGAGGTCGCCGCACACGCAGATTGAAAACTCTGGCCATCGGGTATGCGAGGCCCGCCCGGAAAGGAGAGGCCATGTCACCGGCACAAGTCATCCTGTTGCTCGTGGTCGCCGCCATCGTCGTGGCGGCCGTCGTCGTCGGGATCCGGATCCAGCGCAGCCGGAAACTGCAGGCGACCTTCGGCGACGAATACGAACGGCTGGTCACCGAGCACGACAGCAAGGCGGCGGCCGAGAAGGAATTGCTCGAACGGCAACGTCGGCACGCCGAGCTCGACCTTCGGCCACTGACGCCGGAGGCCCGGAGCAGATACGCTGATGAATGGCAGGAGGTCCAGGCGCGATTCGTCGACGCGCCCGAGGACTCCGTCGGCGCCGCCGACGAGGTCGTGACCCGGCTCGTGGGTGAGATCGGGTACCCGACCGGAGATTACGACGACCAGGTCGCGCAGCTGTCCGTCGACCATGCCCGAACGCTTTCGGCCTACCGGCGGGCTCACGAGATCAGCGAGCGCGCCCGCCGCCACGAGGCGTCCGTCGAGGAGCTTCGGCAGGCGGTAGTGCAGTATCGCGAGCTCGTCGCCGACCTGCTCGGCGAGGAGCCCGTACCACCTCAACGGCCGCAGCCGACCGCCGAAGGTCGCCCGGCTCCGCGGCCATGACGCGCCGCGCCTCCCACGACGCGGCCCACCGTTCGCCGCGTACCACGACGCGGCACGAGTTCACCGCGTCCATCGACGCGGCCTGAAAGGGGAAAGCTTATGCAGTCAGACCAGATCCGGGGGCCGCTGGCACCTTCGGGTCGCCCGGAGGAGGAGCCGCAGGTCATCGACGACTTCGCCGCCGACATCGACAACCACGTCGCCGCTTCGGACACCGACCCGGAGGTCGACGAGCAGCGGCTGGTGGTGCCCGCGCAGCGGGAACCCGGCGACGCCCTCGACAGTGAGTCCCTCGACGGTGAATCCGATGTGGATGATCCGGTCGCGGAAGCGGACTCGGCCGACGCGGACGAGTCGCCCGGAGACGAGACCGCCGACGGCGAGCCGGTCGCTGAGGCCGACCCGGCATCGCTCACGGCGGACGACGTAGACGACGAGGACGGCGAGGACGGCGACGGGCTCGCCGACACCGCCGGCGACACGGATGCGCCCGGCGACGACGAGTCGGTGGACGACGCCGAGCCGGCCGACGAGACTGAGTCCGCTCAGGACGACACGCTCGACGCGGAAACCCCCGCCGACGCGGTCGCGGAAACGTCGGAGGACGAGCCGGTCGCCGAGGCGGCGGACCTGGACAGCGTCGCCGACGAGCCCAGCGTTTCCGCGGCGGACGACGAAGACCGAGACGACGTGGTCGGAGACGACGTGGCGGAAAGCACGGCAGAACGCGAGGATGCGGCCGAGACGGTCGACGCGGCCGATTTGGCGGAGTCGCCGGGCGCGATCACCGAGGACGACGGCCCCGTCGCCGACGCGGACGACGCCGATCCCGTGGCGGAGGCTGACGCGCTGGCCGAGACGGACGATGCCGATTCGTCTGCAGAGGCTGACGCGACGACTGAGGCTGGCCACTTCGAAGGCTCGGCCGAGGAACCCGCCGACGTGGCGGACTACGAAGACAGCGGCCCGGTCGCCGAGGCAGACGACGCCGATTCGGTCGCGGACGCCGACGCGTCGCCCGAGGCAGGGCATTTCGAGGGGTCGGCGGATGAGCCCGCGGACGCCGAAGCCGGCGCTGCCGATTCCTCGGCGGAGGCTGACGCGTTGGCCGAGGCGGACACGACGACCGAGGCTGGGGATTTCGAGGGGTCGGCTTATGAGCCGGCCGACGCGGCCGACGCCGGTGCTGCCGAAGCCGAAGACGTAGCGGCCGAAGACGTAGCGGCCGGTGGCGTGGCAGCTGAAGACGCGTCGGTAGCGGCAAGCCACGACGTGGAGCCGGTCGCTGACGTGACAGGCGACACGGCAGACGACGCGGTGGAGGAAGCCGCCGCAGCGGCACCCGTGGCAGCAGCAGCGGCTCCGCTGCCGGTCGTGGCCGGCGTGTGGGACGCGGCGGCGGCCGAGGATCTGCGGCGGCGCTGGCACGAGGTCCAGGTGCGGTTCGTCGACGATCCCGCAGCCGCGGCCCGGGATGCGCAGGCGCTCGCCGACGAGGCGCTGGAGGGCCTGACGGCCGCGCTGGCGGAGCGTAAGCGTGCCCTGTCCGAGTGGGAGGACGGCGAAGGCGACACCGAACGGCTGCGGCAGGCCGTTCAGCGTTACCGGGATCTGGTGGAGTTCGCGTTGCCGAAGGAGTAGCCGCCGAGTGGGGTGGCCGCCCGAAGCCAGATCCGGCGGCCACCCCACCGGTTACGCAGCTCCCAGGCTACGCAGCCACACCCGAGGCGATTTCATGATCAGGGTCATTTCCCCGTTGCCCTGGCGACAGGGAAATGACCCTGATCATGCGTCTTCCGGCGACGCGGGCTCCGAAGGCGACGAGCGGCGGGCGCGGGCGGCCCAGATGGCGTACGAGGGGTCGCGGTCGAGGTTGTGCCGGTCGCGGTCGTAGCGACGGGTCGTCCGCGGGTCGGCGTGACCCATGGCGTCCTGCACATCTTCCAGCGGTACGCCTTCGGCCCGGGCCGTCGTCGCGAACGCGTGCCGCAGCGAGTGCGGCGACAGGTGCTCGGCGCTGGGGATCCCGGCGCGCTTGGCCAGCTGCGGGATGAGCCGTTTGACGGCGTGCCGGTCGACGGGCGCGCCGGTGGCGGTGACGAACACCGGCCCGGTCAGTTCCTCGACGGCGACCCCGGCCAACGCAGCCCGCGCTTCCAGGTACGCGTCCAGGGCGGACGCCGTGCCCGGGGCCAGCGCCCGGCGGCGGGGACGGCCGCCCTTGCCGACGAACCGGATGGTCCGGTGCCCGCGTTCGTGGCCCAGGTCGTCGAGGTCGAGTCCGCACACTTCGCTGACGCGTAGCCCCAGGTCGGCGAGCAACGCGATGATGGCGTACGCCCGGACGCCGTCCTCTCTGGCCGCCCGCAGGATGGCGTCGACCTCGGCCGGGCTCATCCCGATCGTGGTCGAGTGGTCGCGGCTGACGTGCGGCCGGTCCGCGCCGCCGACCGGGTTGGCGGTGACCGCCTCCAGTTTGACCAGGAAGTCGTACCAACTGGACAGGCCGGACAGCTTCCGGGCGATCGTCGTCGGCGCGAGCGGCTTGCCGGTACGCGGGTCGACGGTCGCCTCCAGCGCGCGGGCGTACTCGTTGACGTGGGTGAACTTGACCGACCGGGGATCGATGTCGTGCTCGCCGCACCAGGCCAGGAAGGAGGTGACGTCCCGCCGGTACGCGTCGCGGGTGTGCTCCGACAGCCGCCGGTTGCGCAGCCAGGCCTCGGTGAAGTCGGTGTACTCCTGCACGGGGTGCATGAGCGCGCCGGAGCTCTGCTTCGAGGTCGACGCCGGGGGCGAGAACCGGGGGACGATCTCCATGATCCCAAGATACCGTCCAGGGCCGACAGGACGGCCGGTCCGGCACCGCCGTCAGACCCGGGTGTCGATCCAGGACACGGCGTGGGCCTCGGTCAGGTCCGGGGTCTCCCAGCGGCCGATCATGCGCTCGACCGCGGCGGCCGGCACCGGCGACGTACGCGCGGAGTTGCGCGCCGAAATCACGCCGGGTGGGGCTTCGAGCGACACGACGTGGACGCGGGCGCCGTAGCCGGCGGCGAGCGAGATGATCTGCTGGCGTACTTGGCGGGACACGTTGGTCGCGTTCCACACGAACGGGGTCCGCGTCCGCAGCAGGCCGCGGGCGGCCGACCGGGCGGCGGCCAGCACCGGTCCCTGCGGCGCGGTCGGGCGTACGCCGAGCGACACCCGCAGCGCGTCGAGGCTGATCACCGGCAGGTCCAGGCCCGCAAGGTAGGTGTCCTTGCCGACGCCGGGCAGCCCCGACATCACCGTCACGGTGAACGTCGTATCGTCGTACGCCGCCCAACGGGGATCACGCCCGGGGGTCGCGAAGTAGCCGTAGCGCGCATGGTCGTTGGCGAACGGCCACGGCCGGTCCAGCACCCCGAGGTCGGCGCAGTACTCCCGGAACAGCTCGATGTTGTCGAGCACCGAGGACGCGTCCGTGCACACCCGGCCGAGGATGTCGGCGGTCGCCAGCATCGCCAGGTCGTCGTTGCGCGCGGTGATCGAGACGCGCAGCACGATCTGCTCCACGTCGTCGCGCTCCAGCGCCCAGAACGGGATCTGGTGGTGCCGCACGAGCGCCGCCACCTGTTCCCGGAAACCGAGCGGCGCGTCCAGCTCCCACAGGATCCGCCGCGCCAGCAACTCACCGCGCCGGGAATGCCCGTGCGCCGTCACCGACCCGTCGGCCTCGGTCTGCGTACAGAATGGTTTCGCGACGTCGTGGAGCAGGACCGCCGCGAACAGGCGTACCCGATGGTCCGGATCGAGCGCGCGCCACGACGGCAGGGCGGCGAGCGCCTCGGCCGCCAGCCGCGTGTGGGTGGCGACGTCGCCCTCCGCGTGGTGGCGCGGGTCCTGCTCGACGCCTTCGAGACGGCGCAGCCACGCGAACGCCGCGCGCAGTCGCGGCCAGTCGACGGTCCATTCCGGACCGCGCGGGCAGAGTTCGTCAAAGATGGGCATAGAGCGCCTCCGGGTCGGCGAGCCGGTTGGGCACGATCGGGCGGTCGGCCCAATGGGTGCCGGAGTCCAAGATGGCGGTCAGGAAGCTCGCGCGCACCCATTTGTAGCGTTCGACCACCCGTCCGTCCTCCTCGACCTTGAGGTAGAGGCCTTCCATCTCGTCGGCGCGGTCGGTCTCCGCGACGACCCGATCGGTGTCGGTCCCGGCCTCCGCCGCGGCCACGCGCAGATTCTCGCGCCACGCGGCGGTCCGGCAGGTCGACGGCCCCACCAGCGCGGTCAGCTCAGCCGCCGCGGTGAAGCGGCCTTCGCGCAGCACCGGCACGCTCGTCACCGGCAGCCCCGCGAGCATCTCTCGGCGGCGGGGCGTGCTCAAGAACTCACCGGTACGCACATCGAACACATCGAATTCGCAGAAGTAGTGCGGCAGCGCGTCGTAGAAGACGGTGTGCTTGGCGTACAGCCATTCGCCGTAGAGCACGAACCGGTCGCCGAGCACCGGGCGCAGCCGGTCGGCGACGGTCGCCGCCCACGACTTCAGCGGGGCGAACTGCTTCTCGCGGGGCCCGCCGGTCAGGTAATGACCCCGCGACTGCAGCAGCAGGCGGCCGTCGGCGTCGAAACTGATCCCGGCGTTGGCGCCGTCGAGCTTCTCCTCGACGACGAGATGCCGGCCGCGGACGGCGTCGAACGGCGCCTGCGCGAGGTCGTGGTCGCCGGGCTGCAGACGCGATCCGGCCAGGTGGGGCGTCCGCGGATACTTGATCACCTGACCGTTATAGAGCCCGGAAAACCGCTTGTGCCAGGGATTTCGCAGATGCGTGACACGCACGTGACACCGGTTCGCATTGATGCACTAGGGTGTGCGCTCATGATTCGGATCTCGACCAAGTACTTCTGGCTGGCGTTCATGTTCGCCTTCTTCAAGCCGTGGCTGGTCATCGACGGCCAGCAGCACCGGCTGCAGTGGGGCGACAACGCGATCCCGGCCGCGCCGGGCCAGCACCACATCACCATCTGGATTCCGTACCTGTGGAAGGTCGGCGAGGCCAGCATCGTCGTCGACAACAGCTACGGTGAGGCGCAGGTCTTCTACGCGTCGCCGCCGTGGGCCTTCGGCGCGGGCGCGATCGGCACCACCCCCGTGGAGTCGCCGAACAAGACCCTCGCGCTGATCCTCGGCCTCGGCCTGCCGGCGCTGATCATCCTGTGCTGCTGCTGCGGCACGATCCTGTCGTCGATGAGCAACAGCGGCTACTGATCGAGACACCCAGGGGGACGTCCGGACGCGGGCGTCCCCCTAATCGTGCCCGGATTCGGGTGATCAGGTCTCGGTCGGCAGCGCGATCAGCCGGAACCTGGCCTTGAGCCAGGGCAGCAGCACCCGGTACGCCGCGATGGTGGTCGGCTTGCCGTTGTCGTGCGACAACACGATCGACCCGGGGCGTACGCCGCTTTCGACCGCGCTGATGACGTGGTTGGTCATCGACGAGCCGGTGCCGTACTTGCTGCTCTCCCAGTCGCGGGGATCCAGCGACCAGTAGATCGAGGTCATGCCGAGATCCTTGGCGATCTGCACCAGCCGGGTCGTGAAGTTGCCGCCCGGCGCCCGGAAGTAGCGGATCTTCGCGTCCGGCGCGGCCGCGTGGATGACCTCGTTGGTGTGCTCCAGATCCCGCTTGATGTAGGCGTCGGTCCGCTTGTCGGCGGCCAGGTCCAGCAGGTGCTGCCACGAGTGGTTGCACACCGTGTGTCCTTCGGCGACGATCCGGCGCACGAGGTCGGGATGGTCCCGGGCCCGGAAGCCGACCAGGCAGAACGTCGCCTTCACCCCGCACTGCTTGAGCATGTCCAGCATCTTCGGGGTGTTGATCGGGTCCGGGCCGTCGTCGAAGGTGAGCGCCACGTTCTGCGTACCCGTGACGCTGACCGAGCCGGCCGGGCCGTGCCCGGTGGCCTGCGACCGGACCAGCGGCACCGTGGACTTGCAGGACAACGCCCCCGACTCGGTACGCGACCTGGTCAGGCTCGGCTTGGGCGACGGCTTGCGGGTCGGTGACGGCGTCGGCATCGGCGACGGGGTCTCGGCCGGCGACGGGGACGGCACGGCGCTGCTGATCTCCGGCGTCGGCGAGCCCGGCTCGGTCACGCCGGGCGAGGCCGCCTGCGGGCCGCCGGTGCAGCCGGTCAGCAGCAGGGCGGCGACGACCGCACCGAGCAGCGCCGGGACGAGGCGCCGCGAGTGGATGGGGGGCACGGGCGGCTCCTGGGGGAGGCGGGGTGCGGCGAGAGTACCCCGGCGACCGGAGGCGGCGAAAGATCGGCGATGCCACCAGACGACCGTCCGCTGTGGCAGCATGCACGCTCATGGGAGAACACGAGCTGCGCGACGAGGTCCTCGCCGCCGCGGCGGCCTGGGTGTGGACGCCGTACGACGCGATCGTCGCGAGCAGCGACGACGTGACCGTGGCCGTCCATGAGGGCAAGGGAACCGTCCAGCGGGCGTACGGCGACGACCCGGCCCGGCTGGTGACCCAGGCGCTGCGGCTGACCGGCGTCAACGGCGGCGACGCCGTCGTGTTCTCCGTCCATCCGGCGACCGTCCCGGCCAACCTGGGCGACGAGCTGACCCGGCGGGGCAGCGAGATCGTCGGCGAGCACGACATCAGTGCGTACGACCTGAGCGGGGGACTGCCGGAGCTGGCCGTCCCGGCCGACGTGACGGTGGAGCGGGTGGACACGCCCGAGCAGCTCGCCGAGGCGTACGCCGTCGCTTCGGCCGCGTTCGGCCAGCCTTTGCCGTCGCCGGAGTTCGCCGACGCCGAAGCGGCCGAGCTGGCCACGCAGGTGGCGGCCGGTCCGGATCGGACGGTCTTCCGGTATCTGGCCCGGATCGACGGGCGGCCGGTCGGCTCGGCCGGGCTCACCGTCGACGACGGCGTCGCCAAGCTCTGGGGCGGCGGCGTGCTCGCCGACGCGCGCGGGCGGGGGGCGTACCGGGCGCTGCTGGCGGTCCGGCTCGCCCAGGCCGCCGCGCTCGGCGCGAGATTCGCCCTCGTGAAGGCGCGTATCGGCACGTCGAGCCCGATCCTGCGCCGGGCCGGGTTCGTCGCCTACGGCCGCGAGGTCCAGCATCAGCTGCCGGTACGCCGCGCGTCGGCCGAGCACTACCGGTCGTTGCCGCACAAGATCCTCGGTTCGGGTGCGGTCTTCTTCGACGAGGCCGGCCGGGTGCTGATCGTCGAGCCGTCCTACAAGGACCACTGGGAGATCCCGGGCGGCGTGGTCGAGCGCAACGAGCCGCCGCTGGCCGGAGCGCACCGCGAGGTTCTCGAGGAGCTGGGCTTGGACCGGGCGCTGGGCCGGCTGCTGGTCGTCGACTGGTCGCCGCCCCGGGGTCGCCGCACGATCGACCTGATGGCGTTCGTGTTCGACGGCGGGGTGCTCACCGAGGCCGACGTGGCCGCCATCCGGCTGCAGCCGGAGGAGCTGCGCGGTTATCGGTTCTGCCGGGTGGACGACGAGGTCAACGAGACGGCCGGGTTGCTGCCGCCGATCCTGACCAAGCGGGTCGCCGCGGCGGTGCGGGCGCGGGCGGCGGGGGCGACGGTGTACCTCGAGTCGGGTGACCCGATCGACGGAACGGTGACTCCTTCACAGGGATGAGCGGCGATGTCGTGAAAGCGTCACGGCACTCTGCGGTACGCCCGATTCGGTGGCATTGATGACCGCCTGTCCACTGTGGCGCACCGCACATTGTCTATCACCTGACGTCATTTTCCTTTCCCTCGATGCGTCCGTCCTGGCTAGCGTTCCGGCATTCCCTTACGCCACAAGCGCTTCCAGGAGTAGTCAATGCACCCCTCTGAATCTCTTCCCGAGGCCCGCCGGGCGATCGTCGTCGGCGGGAGCGTCGCGGGCCTGCTGGCCGCGCGAGTCCTCGCCGACACGTTCGACCACGTCCTGATCCTCGACCGCGACGAGCTGCCGTCGGCGGCTGCCCACCGCAAGGGCGTACCGCAGAGCCGGCACGCGCACGGGCTGCTCGACAAGGGCCGCGCGATCCTCGACGACCTGCTGCCCGGCTTCACCGCCGATCTCGTCGCCCGGGGCGCGGTCACCGCCGACACCCACGCCGACGTGGTCTGGTACAACGACGGCCGCCGGATGCTGCGTGCCCCGTCGGACATGACCGCGCTGTGCGTGAGCCGCCCGACGCTGGAGGCGTACATCCGCAGCCGGGTCGCCGCGCTGCCCAAGGTCGAGATCCGGTCCGGGGTCGCCGTCGACGGGCTGACCGTCGCCGACGGCCGGGTCACCGGCGTACGCACCCAGGACGAGATCCTGCCGGCCGCCGTGGTCGTGGACGCCACCGGGCGCAGCAACCGCGGTCCGGCCTGGCTGACCGAGCACGGGTACGCCGCCCCGCCGGAGGACACCGTCAAGGCCGGCCTGGTCTACGTCACCCGGGAGTACCGCCGTGACCCGGCCGCCCAGGACTACGCCGCGATCGTCGTCGGCCACCACCCGGCCAACCCGACGAGCACCGGTACGCTCGCCGCCGAAGGCGACCGCTGGATCGTCACGTTGATGGGGGTCAACGACGACATCCCGCCGTCGGACGGCCCCGGATTCGAGGCGTTCGCCGCCCGGCTCGACGGGCCCGAGCTGGCCCGGATGCTGGCCACCGCCGAGCCCTTGACCGAACCGACCCGGTTCCGCATCGGCCCCAGCGCCCGCCGCCGCTACGAGCGCTGCGAGCGGCTCCCGGAGGGTTACCTGGCCCTCGGCGACTCGCTGTGCTGCTTCAACCCGGCGTACGGGCAGGGCATGACGACGGCCGCGATGGCGGCGCAGTGGCTCGGCCAGTGCCTGCGCTCGGGGACCGCCGGGCTGACCAAGCGCTACTTCGCGGGCGTGACCGCCATCGTGGACACACCGTGGGACATCACCGTCTCCGGCGATCTGCGGTTCCCGCACGTGCCGGGCCGGCGGACCGGCCGGGTCAAGCTGCTCAACGCGTACCTGTCGAAGGTGCACGTCGCGGCGCAGGCCGACCCGTTCGTCGGGCAGACCTTCCTCAAGGCGGTCAACTTCCTCATCAGCCCGCAGCAACTGATGTCGCCGCGGATGCTGTGGCGGGTCTGGCGCGGCCGCAAGGCTCAGCCGGTCACGCAGACCCCGGTGCGGGACCGGACGCCGGTCGCCTGACCGGCAGCGTGATCTCCCCGCCAAACCTGACGGTGGTTGTCCGGTTTGGCGGGGACGCTGGCCGGTATGAACACACCCTTGAAAGGCCGGGTCGCCCTGGTGGCTGGTGCGACTCGCGGCTGCGGCCGGGCCATCGCGGTACACCTCGGGCTGGCCGGAGCCACCGTGTACGCCACCGGACGCACCACCCGCGCGAAGCAGTCGGAGATGAGCCGCCCGGAGACGATCGAGGAGACCGCCGAGCTGATCACCGCAGCGGGCGGCACGGCGTACGCCGTCGAAGTCGACCATCTCGTCCCCGAGCAGGTCGAGGCGCTGGTCGCCCGCGTACGCGACGAGCAGGGCCGCCTCGACGTGCTCGTCAACGACATCTGGGGCGGCGACCCGTTCGCCGAATGGGACAAGCCGCTGTGGGAGCACGACCTCGGCAAGGGCCTGCGCATGCTGGACCTCGGCCTGCGTACGCACATCATCACCAGCCATTACGCGCTCGGGCTGCTCAGCGAACGTCCCGGCGGGCTGCTGATCGAGGTCACCGACGGCACCACCGAGTTCAACCGGGCGTACCGGGGTGAGTTCTTCTACGATCTCGTGAAGGCGTCGATCAACCGCATCGCGATGGCGCAGGGCGAGGAACTGGCGAAGGTCGGCTGCGTGGCGGTCGGAGTGACGCCGGGCTTCCTGCGGTCCGAGGCCATGCTGGACCATTTCGGCGTCACCGAGGCCACCTGGCGAGACGCGGCCGGCCCGGACAACCCGCACTTCGCGCTGTCGGAGTCGCCGGACTACCTGGGCCGGGGCATCGCCGCACTGGCCGCCGATCCTGACGCCGCCCGGTTCGCCGGGCAGACGCTGAGCAGCGGGCAGCTGGCGAAGGAGTACGCCATCGTGGACAACGACGGCACCCGGCCCGACTTCTGGGCGTACGCCGCCGCCAACGACCTGGAGAGTCAGGAAGTGATCGACGACGCCAAGTGGCGTTAACCGCCGTCCACGTGTGCTGAGTTGCGGGCGGCCAGTCTCCGGCCGGTCTCGGCCAAGGCCGCCCGCAGCTCCGGCGGATCGAGGACCTCCACATCGGGGGCCAGCGCGATCAGCTGATGCTGGGCGATGTGCAGCGTCTCGACGAGCACCTCGGCCTCGACCCAGCCGTCGGCGTCGGGCGGGCCGACCTGGCCCAGTTCCTCGACGGAGTTCCGGCCGAGGTGGCGGGCCAGGTCCGGCAGCACGCGGGCCGGCACTCTGATCCGGATGGTGGCGTGCAGGATGCTGCGGTCGAACTCCGCGGCCGACTGAGCCCAGTACTCCGCGAGCACGAAGCCCGCCGGGCGCTCGAACTGCTCGCCGACCCGGTCCACCGAGCGGATCCGGGCCACCCGGTAGGTACGCAGGTCACCGGTGCCGACGGCGGCGACGGCGTACCAGACCCCGGCCTTGAGGACGAGCCCGAGCGGGTCGACGGTCCGGTGGACGAGCTGCCGGCCGCGCTCGTAGCTGATCCGCAGCCGTTGCCGGTCGAAGACGGCGGTCGCCACGTCGGCGAGGTGGGGCAGTGGCTCGTCACGGTGGAACCAGCCGGGCGCGTCCAGGTGGAACCGTTCACCCAGGTCCCGGGCGCGTTCGCGGGCGTCGTCCGGCAACGTCGCCAGCAGCTTGGCCTGCGCGGTGGTCGCCGCACCGGCCAGCCCGAGATCGGCCAGCGCGGCCGGGACACCGCTGACGAACAGCGCAGCCGCCTCAGGCCCGGTGAGCCCGTCCAGCCGCGTACGCCACCCGTCGAGCAACCGGATACCGCCGCCGCGCCCCGGTTCGGAGTAGAGCGGAACGCCCGCGGCCTGCAGTGCAGCCACGTCGCGGAGAATCGTGCGCTCGGAGACCTCCAGGATCGCGGCCAGCTGCCCGGCGGTGGCGCTACGCCGCGCTTGCAGCGTGAACAGCAACGCGATCAGCCGCTCCGACTTCACCCGGACACCCTATGGTGAGGGTTGATGAAGCGCTATCGGGGGGAGCTCGTCACGCTGGTCCTGCTGCTGCTCGTCGCGGCGGCGGTCGCCTGGTGGTGGGATCAAGGGCATCTCGACGACCCTTCCACCGCGACCGCGACCGCGACCGCGTCGGCTGGGGCGTCTGCTCCGTCCGGTGGCGTGGCGGCCAAGGACGCGGCGCTCGCACTGCTGGCCAAGCTGCCCCGGGCCGCCCAGTCCCACTGGGACAGCTACACCCGGGAGTCGTTCGGCGATCCGCTGTGGACCGACGACACCGACGCCCCCGGCGGCCACAACGGCTGCGACACCCGTGACGACGTGCTGCGCCGCGACCTGACCGGAGCACGGCTCAGCACGGGCAACCCTTGCGTCGTGCTGTCCGGGGTGCTGCGCGATCCGTACACGGGCAAGACCTTGCCCTACGATCGCAGCCGCGCGTCCGAGATCGAGATCGACCACGTGGTGGCGGTCGCCGCCGCCTGGCGGGCCGGAGCGTGGTCCTGGCCGTTCGATCGGCGGCGCGCCTTCGCCAACGACGTCGACAACCTGCTCGCCGCCGACAAGACGGCCAATCAGGACAAGCGCAGCCAGACGCCGGACCATTGGAAACCGGCGCGCCGCGAGGCCTGGTGCGACTACGCGCGCCGCTACGTCACCGCCAAGAGCCGGTACGCGCTGAGCGTCACGCCGCCCGAGGCGGCCACGCTCGATGAGATGCTCACGACGTGCTGAGGAACCTCGCGGCGCCGAGCGGTGTCCACTTCGCATGAGACGCGCCCTGCTGACCGTGGTCCTGTTCGCCGCCGGCTGCACCGGCGCCCCGGCCCCTGCTCCCACCGCCGTTCCCGCCGCGTCGTCCGCCGGCGTGATCGGGCCGGCCGCCGCCTGTCCCACGACGGCCGCTGCCGATCCACTCGTACGCCAGGCGTACGGGCGGGGGGTGGAGATGTGGGTGATGTTGTTCGCGACGCAGCGGACCTTGGTCGCCGGGCAGACCTTGAAGATCGTCGTACGCCTCACCGGAGGGCAGCAGGTCACGGTCACCGCCGACGCGCCCGGTCAGCAGCAGATCACCCCGGAATGGGGGCCGGAGTGGCACGGCGGCAGCACGTTCGACAAGCCCGGCGGCGAGTTCGGCGTCGGCCTCGGCTTCCCGGCCGCGGGCTGCTGGACCGTACGCGTCGTCAACGAGTCCGGATCGGGCGAGCTGACCCTGCGGATCGGCGACCGCCCGTCACCTGCCTCACCCAGCTGAGCGGGCGGCTTCCAGGTCGGCCCGGGTCAGCAGCGCCCGCAGGGTGATCCCGTCTTCGGCCAGCGCCTCGGCGCCGCCTTCCTGCCGGTCGATGACGCACAGCGCGGTGTCGACGATCGCGCCGAGGTCGCGTAGCTGCCGGGTCGAGATCGCGATCTGGCCGCCGGAGGTGACGACGTCCTCGACGATCACGACGCGCCGCCCGGCCAGCTCGGCGCCCTCGGCGAGCCGCCGGGTGCCGTACTCCTTGGCGGTCTTGCGGACGAACGCGCACGGCAGCCCGGTGTGCCGGCCGAGCGCGGTGACGACCGCGATGCCGCCCATCTCCAGCCCGGCCAGCACCTCCGCGTACGCCGGGACCAGCCCGGCCAGGCCCGCCCCGACCTCGTCGAGCAGCACCGGGTCGGCCTCGAACTGGTACTTGTCGAAGTACTCGGTCGCGACCCGGCCGGAGCGCAGCCGGAACTCCCCGGTCAGGTGACACGTTTCCTGGATCTTGGTCGCCAGCACGGGCCGAGCTTATCGGGCGTACGCCGACCCGGTTAGATGGAGCGCATGGCCGACAAGATCAGGTGGGGCGTCCTCGCCACCGGCGGCATCGCCGCCACGTTCACCGAAGACCTGCGTACGCTGCCCGACGCCGACGTCGTGGCAGTCGGCTCCCGCAGCCTCGCCAGCGCCCGCGCGTTCGCCGACCGGTTCGACATCCCGCGCGCCCACGGCAGCTGGCAGGAGCTGGCCGAAGACCCCGACGTCGACGTCGTCTACGTGGCCAACACCCACAACGCGCACTTCCCGGCGGCCGAGCTGATGCTGCGCGCGGGCAAGAACGTGCTGTGCGAGAAGGCGTTCACCCTGAATCTCGGCCAGGCCCAGGCGTTGATCGACCTGGCCCGCGACCGTGGCGTCTTCCTCATGGAGGCGATGTGGATGCGGACCAACCCGGCGTTCCGCCGGATGCTGGAGATGCTCGCCGACGGCGCGATCGGTGAGATCAGCACGGTGCACGCCGACTTCCACCTGGCGGGGCCGTTCGCCGCCGACCACCGCCTGCGCGATCCGCAGCAGGGCGGCGGCGCGCTGCTCGACCTCGGCGTCTACCCGGTGACCTTCGCCCACGCGGTGCTCGGCGTCCCGTCGTCGGTGACCGCGTGGTCGTCGCTGAACCCGGAGGGCACCGACGCCAACACCGGCATGCTGTTCGGTTACGCGCACGGCCCGCACCAGGGGGCGCTGGCCGCTCTGACCTGCGGCATCACCGCCGACAGTCCGGTACGCGCGGCGGTGTCGGGCAGCCGCGGCCGGATCGTGCTGGACTCGATCTTCTTCCGGCCTGAGGAGTTCACCCTGCACCGGGCCGGCGCCGACCCCCAGACGATCCGCGTGCCGTTCACCGCCCGCGGGATGGTGCACGAGGCGGTCGAGGTGATGCGCTGCCTGCGTGAGGGGCTGCTGGAAAGCCCGCTGGTGAGCTGGCAGGACACCCTCGACGTGATGGCGCTGCTCGACGGCGTACGCGCCCAGGTCGGGGTGGTCTTCCCCGGCGAGCGGTAATTTTCTCGCGGGAGTTGTCCGGTCGGCCGTCCGCCGATCGTCATCCAGGTGAAGGCATCTTCATCAACGAAGGAGTTCACCGTGAAGTACATGATGTTCGTCTGCGTCGACGGCGACCCCGATCCCGACACGGCCAACGAGCCCGACATTGACGAGTGGGTGGCCACCAACGACGCCAAGGGCCGCCGCCTGCAGGGGCACGTCCTCGCCCCGGCCAGCGCGGCGACCACGGTACGCGTACGCAACGGCCAGCTGCTGATCTCCGACGGCCCGTTCACGGAGACCAAGGAGCTGATCGTCGGCTACGACCTGATCGAGTGCGCCGACCTCGACGAGGCCATCGAAGTCGCGCGTACGCACCCGATGGCCCGCGGCGGCCGGATCGAGATCCGCCCGTTCGCCGACTTCGAGCAGTGACGGCTCGATGAGGACGGCTCGGCAGTGATGACGCAGTCTTCGGCCGCGGCGGCTCGGGGCGCCGCGGCCGAGGCGGCGGCCGACGCGTACCCCCGGATCGTCGCGGCCCTGATCCGGATCACCGGGGACTGGACCCTGGCGGAGGACAGCGCTCAGGACGCGCTGGCGACGGCGCTCGAACGGTGGCCGGCCGACGGCGTACCCGGCAATCCGGGGGCGTGGCTGATGACGGTGGCCCGTAACCGGGCGCTGGACACCGTACGCCGGGCGACCGTGGAACGCCGCAAGCTCCGCGACCTGGCCGTGCTGGCGCTGACTGCGGCGACCGGCGATCCGCAGCCACCCGACGAGGTCGTCGACGACCGGCTGCGGCTGATCTTCACCTGCTGCCATCCGGCGCTGGCGCTGGAGGCCCGGGTGGCGCTGACCTTGCGCACGATCTGCGCCGTGCCGACGGCCGACATCGCCCGCGCGTTGCTGACCAGCGAGTCGACCATGACCCGGCGGCTGACCCGGGCCAAGGCGAAGATCGCCGACGCGGGCATCCCGTACGCCGTCCCCGAAGGCCCGGCGCTGACCGAGCGGCTCCCCGGCGTCCTGGCCGTGCTGTATCTGCTGTTCACCCACGGCTACAACGCCGACGGGGAGCCGGCGTTCGCCGCCGAGGCGATCCGGCTGGCCCGGCTGCTCGCCCAGCTCATGCCGCAGCAGCCGGAGGCCACCGCGCTGCTGGCGCTGCTGCTGTTGCAGCATTCCCGCCGGGCTGCGCGCCGTGACGCCGACGGCAACCTCGTCACGCTCGACAAGCAGGACCGCACCCGCTGGGACCACAGCGCCATCGAGGAGGCGGCCGCATTGCTGCGTGACCTGCCCGGTGACGGCCCGTACGCGCTCCAGGCCCAGATCGCGGCCTGTCACGCGACCGCGCCGTCGCCGGAGCGCACCGATTGGGCCACGATCGCCGGCTGCTACGACCGCCTGGTACGCCGCCAGCCCAGCCCGGTCATCGAACTCAACCGGGCGGTCGCCCACGGGTACGCCTTCGGCCCGGCCGCCGGCCTCGAACTGCTCGCGCTGGCCCGCGCCGGGGGCGCTCTGGACGACTATCCGCTCGCCTGGGCAGCCGAGGCCGACCTCACCGCCCGTGACGGCGACCGGGAACGCGCGGCGGACCTGTTCCGCGAAGCGGCCGCCCGGACCCACAGCGAGTCCGAGCGGCGGGCCTTGCTCGACCGGGCGGCCGAGAACGCCTAGTCGTCCCAGGTCATCGAGAGATCGGTGAGTTGCAGCCGGGGGATGGGCTGCTTGGGCGGGTCGAAGGTGGCCAGCTCGGCGTTCAGGCGCAACGCGTGATGGATGGCCTCCCCACGCCCCGGCCACTGGTGCTCCAGTTCGCTGGCCTCGAGGATGTCGCCGACGCCGGCGAGCGGCAGGAAGACGAACGTCGAGCGTTCGACGTCTTGGAGTTCCTCGGCGACGGCGAGGTCGGAGGCGAGGTCGGCGAGCAGGTTCCGCCCGAAGGAGTCGGCCTGCGCGTAGGCGGCGATGAAGGTCGACGTGGGGATGCCGACCTGGCTGATCTCGGCCCACGCCTCGACGTTGTCGGGGTCGTCGCCGATCGCCTCGTTCTCCTCCATGACCGACCGGACGAACTCCGACACGGGGATGGCCTGGTCGACGCTCGCGTAGGCGAGCATCGCCGAGGTGTCGAGGACCGCCCGGACCGTCATGCGGCGTTCCCCCGCGGGTGGGCGTCGAGCGCGGCGACCCGCGCTTCGGCCTCCTCCAGCGCCTTCTGCGCTTCGCGGACCTCCCGCTGAGCACGGGCGGCGGCGTTCGCGGCGCGCTGCCGCTCGATGTTGGCCCGGACCCGGGCCTGAACCGCGGGGTCGACGTTGTCGCCCACCGCCCGGCGCAGCAGCGCCTCGGTCCGCATCCTGCGGTCGGAGGCGCGGGCGGCGGCGGTGAAGTAGGCGGACACGTTGTCGACGTTTTCGATCAGCCGGGCGACATCCTCCGGCACCGTGATCGTCACACGCTTCGCGGGCATACCGTCATACTATCCCCGCGCATACCGCGCGCCTAGGCGACTTTGACGACGGCCGCGGTCGCGTTGTCGTTCCCACCGGTCGCCAGCGCCTCGGCCAGCAACGACGTGCACATCTCGGCCGGCGTCGAGCCGGAGCCGAGCACCTGCGCCAGCTTCCGGTAGGACACCTCCTCGCCGATGCCGTCGGTGCACAGGCACAGCACGTCGCCCGGGCGCAGCGCCACGTTCAGCACGTCCGGCTCGGGGGCGTCCGGGTGCCCGATGTAGCGCAGCAGGTGGTAGCGGGCGGTGTGGGCCTGCGGCGAGTCGTGCGGCCACCAGCCGTTGATCGCGCCCAGCCAGGCCTCGGTGTGGTCGACCGTCAGCTGCTCCAGCAGCCCGTTGCGCCACCGGTAGCAGCGCGAGTCGCCGACCTGCGTGATCCAGGCCTGCTCGCCGTCGACGACCAGGGCGGTCAGCGTACAGCCGGTCAGCTCGGGCCAGGCCCGCCCGCCGTCGATCACGCGCCGCTGGCACTCGGCGACCGCCGCCCGCATCAGGTCCGCGCTCGGCGGCCCGGTCCGCGTCACCTCCAGGAAGGTGTCCACAGTGGTACGCCCAGCGAAGGCGCTGCCCCGGCCGGACCCCATCCCGTCGGCGACCACGAGGACGGTGCGGTCGCCGGGGTCGCCCGCCACGGCGAGCACGTCGAAGTTGGCCGGATAGCGGTTGCCGACCTGAGTGTCGCCGGCGACGGAGAGCTGGAGCGAAGTCACTTCCGGGACGCTACCGGCTCGACGCCGGCGGCCTCCGCCGGGCCGGGCGCCGGAGCCTTCTTGTCGGCCGCCCGCTGGGTCGCCAGCACCGAACCGGCCAGCACCAGCGCGAACCCGAGCCCGATCCCGGCGGTGAACGGCTCACCGAGCACGAGGACGCCGAGGATCACCGCGACGGCCGGGTTGATGTAGGTGATGACCGGTCCCCGGACCGGGCCGACCTCGGCGATGAGCGCGTTGAACACGGTCAGCGCGACGGCGGTGCACAGCACGGCGAGCACGAGGACCGCGACGATCACGTCGGCCCCGGGCAGCTCGGCGGGGTGCTGCATGATCCCGGCCGGGGCGTACACGATCGCCGACAGCGCCAGCGACACCGCCATCACGGCCAGCCCCGGTACGCCTTTGAGCTGCCGGTTGAGGATGAACGGGCCGACGGCGTAGCCGATGACGACGATCGCCATCTGGACCAGGGCCCACGTGTCGTCGGCGGACAGGTCGAGCCCGACGAGGGCGGCCACCCCGGCCAGGCCGACGCCCAGACCCAGAATGCGCCGGGGACCGAGCCGCTCACCGCCGGTGGCCCAGCCGAGCAGGGCCGCCACCAACGGCACCCCGGCGATCAGCAGCCCGGCCAGCGAACTGCTCAACCGCTGCTCGGCGGAGGTCAGCAGGAACCACGGCACGGCGATCTCCGCCGCGGTGAACGCCAGCAGCGCCTTCCAATGGGGCAGCAGCGCCCGCAGCTGACCCCGGGCGATCGCGATCGGCAGCAGGATCAGGGCGGCGATGGCGCAGCGCCAGAACACCACCGACGCCGGGGTCAGCCCACCAACGGCGATCTTGATGAACAGGTAGGGAACGCCCCAGATGATCCCCAACGCGGCGAACAGCAGCCAGCCCTTACGCGACACGGGCTCATCTTAGGCCGGTACGCCGACAGGACCGGTGCGCGGAGATCAGAATGGGACGGTGCCCAAGCCCGGAACGCTCTCCGGGAGCTGCGCCGACCGGGACGGCTTTCTGCGTACAACTCGGGATTGCCTGGACCACGGGCGAACCTGACGCTCGCCCGGGCCGCCGCCGACGTCGCGGACCTCGCGGATCTCGACCGCTGGCCGGCCGAACCGG